>CADBNS010000057.1 GCA_902796065.1 Ruminococcus flavefaciens | reverse complement strand
AGGGGTGTCGAGGACGCTGACCCTGATTGTTTTATAGCGTGAAGCTGCACTGATCTGTGCGGCGCAGAAAACCAAAACGGAGGATAAAAAAATGAACAACAGTTTTTCCGAGAGCTACAAGAAGGCAGGCGTAGACGTAACAGCCGGATATAAGGCAGTAGAGCTGATGAAGAAGCATATTGCCCGCACGATGACTGCCGGAGCGCTGTCCGGGATCGGAGGATTCGGCGGACTGTTCGAGCTGGACATAACAGGCATCAGGAAGCCTGTACTTGTATCAGGAACAGACGGCGTAGGAACGAAGATCAAGATCGCGTTCACGATGGACAAGCACGACACAGTAGGAATCGACTGTGTAGCGATGTGTGTCAACGACATCATCTGCTGTGGAGCGAAGCCGCAGTTCTTCCTGGATTATATTGCCTGCGGAAAGAACATCCCCGAGAAGATCGCACAGATAGTATCAGGCGTAGCAGAGGGCTGTGTACAGGCAGAGTGCGCACTGATAGGCGGAGAGACAGCAGAGCATCCGGGACTTATGCCGGAGGACGAGTATGACCTTGCCGGCTTCTCAGTAGGCGTAGTAGACAAGGACAAGGTACTGAAGCCTGACACACAGAAGGCAGGGGATGTACTTATCGCAATCAAGTCCAGCGGAGTACACTCCAACGGATTCTCACTGGTAAGAAGTGTATTTGACATAACTGAGCAGAATCTTGGAATGCACTTTGATGATTTAGGAACGACGCTTGGCGAGTGCCTGCTTACACCCACAAGGATATATGTAAAGGCGATCATGAAGCTGATCGACACAGTGAATGTAAAGTCGATCTCACACATCACAGGCGGCGGCTTCTACGAGAACATACCGCGTGCACTTCCGAAGAATCTTTCAGCTAAGATAGAGCGCAACGCAGTACAGGTCCTTCCGATATTTGATCTTATAGCGCGCAGCGGAAACATACCGGAGCGTGATATGTTCAACACATTCAACATGGGCGTAGGAATGGTCGTATCAGTAGACAAGAGCGATGCAGACAAGGCGATCGCAGCAATAAAGGCAGCAGGCGAGGACGCATACGTACTTGGCGAACTGGTAGAGTCAGAGGAAGGCGTAATAATCTGCTGATGAACATAGTCATAATAACTGGCATTATCCTGATTGTTGCAGGAGTGATAGTGGCAGCAGTGGGGATAAAGTGCAGTTACGAGCGGCAGGAGGCGGACGAACAGTACATCACCGCAGAGGGGACGATAGTACGGTTTGAGAGGCGCTGGTCGTTCATAAGGCTGAAGTTCATACCGATATTCGTGTACAGGGAATACGCTCCGGCAGTGAGATACCGGACAGCGGAAGGAGAAGAAGCGGAAGCGCTTCTGCCCTACACGATAAAAATATCCCGGAATTACAGGGAATACAACAGGATACATACATCTGCGTCGCCGATAGAAATAAAATACTCACCTGAAGATCCGGCTGATATATATTATGGATCGAGGAGAAGCTTCCGTATCAGGGAAGCGGTATATAAGCTGATAGTAGCAATACTGCTTGCAGTGGCAGGCGTACTGATGATACGGGGAGGCTCCGCAATATAGGCAAATAAGGAGTGCGGAGGAACATGAGAAGGTATATTATTCCGGCAATAGCGGCGGTATCGGTGATACTGAGCACAGCGATGCTGACGGCAGATTCAGCGGACAGGATAGCGATGGACCTTACAGGAGACGGGGTAGTGAACGTATATGATTATACATTAGCCCGTCAGGAGGGCATATCTATAGCGAAGCTGAGGAGCATGAGGGATTATCTGTTATGCAGCGGAAAGGGCTATACAGATGACAGTGAGCCTGAGCCGCAGGAGTATGAGTATACTATCGACGAGAGTTGTATTCTTGAGCCGAAGGGAACGATACACACCGGAGAGGGCACATTCTACGGCGGCGGATACGTAGGCGGTCATGCGATGCTTGACCCTGTATCCCATGATTACTGGATAGTAGCGATGAACCACTCTGATTACAACAGTGCGCAGCTTGCGGGAGCATATCTTGAAGTGACGGGCGAACTGGGCACGATAAATATGTTAGTAACGGACGAGCTGCCGGAGGGCAAGAAGGGGGATCTGGATCTGTATACAGATGCATTTCCGCTGATAGCGCCGGTAGAGAAAGGCAGGGTACCTGTCAGCTGGAAGATAGTACCGCTTGACACGGCAGCGGAAGCGCCGGTCTGCTACAAATACAAAGAAGGAACGACGGAGTTCTGGTGCGGAGTGCAGGTGCGCAATCACCGTTATCCGATCACGAAGCTGGAGTATCTGAAGGACGGAGAATTTGTAGAGATAGAGCGTCGTCCGTACAATTATTTTGAGTCAAGAGAAATGGGCAAGGGGCCCTTCACCTTCCGTATCACGGACATATACGGACAGCAGGTGATAGATGAAGGGATCCCCCTGTCGTATGATGATACTGAGATAATCCCCGGCCACGTACAGTTTCCGGAGTAACGGACAGCGCAGGCGGAGTGGGGAAGCAGGAGGTAACAGCGAATGAAGAAAATAGTCGTGCTGGTATCAGGCGGCGGAACGAATCTGCAAGCGCTGATAGATGCAGAGAGAGCCGGGGAGATACATGGGGGAAAGATAACCTGTGTCATCTCATCGAAGGACGGTGCATACGCTCTTGAGAGGGCGAAGAACAGCGGGATACCGACCCGGGTGATACCGCGCAGGGAGTATCCTGACAGTGTAAGCTACAGTAAAGCGATACTTGCGGCGCTTAACGAAGAGAAAGCGGACCTTGTAGTACTTGCAGGCTTCATGACGATACTTGACGAGTGTGTAACGAAGGAGTACGCATACAAGATAATCAACGTACATCCGGCGCTTATCCCGTCATTCTGCGGCGAGGGCTACTACGGACTGAAGGTGCACGAAGCGGCGCTTGAATACGGAGTAAAGGTATCTGGAGCGACGATCCACTTTGTCAACGAGGAAGCAGATGCAGGAGCGATAATACTCCAGGGCACAGTGGAGGTAGAGCGTGATGACACACCGGAGGTACTCCAGAGGCGCATCATGGAGAACGTAGAGTGGAAGTTGCTGCCGAAGGCAGTATCGCTGTTCTGTGAAGACAGGATAGAGATAAAAGACGGTAAGGCGTACATAAAATGAGCATACGTGAAGTCATAGACAAGCAGAGGATACAGAAGCTGTTTTTATGCTTCATGATGTACGCAGTACTTGGCTGGAGCTACGAAGTCATACTTGAGACATTCATATACCGCTGGGGATTCCGCAACCGCGGGGTATTATTCGGTCCCTACTGTCCGGTATACGGAGTAGGAGCGCTGACATTCATACTATGTCTTGGCTGGCTGATGCGGAAGAAGGAGCCGAAATGGCTGGGTTACGTAAAGCCGGTGCTGATATTTCTTGGGTGCATGGTGATAGCGACGCTGATAGAGCTTGCGGCGAGTTACATACTGGAGTATGCGACTGGCGCATGGCCGTGGCAGACCTATGCAGACTACAAGTACAATTACCAGGCGCGCATAGCGCTGTCAACGTCCATACGGTTCGGACTTGGCGGACTTGCGTTCCTGTACGCAGTACAGCCGTTTTTTGAGTGGCTGCTGGCGAAGCCCGGGAAGAGGGCGATAAACATAATATCAGCCGCGGTACTGGTGATAGTACTTGCGGACTGTGTATACACATTCATAATAAAGTAAACGGAGATCCGGAAGGAGAAGATCGATATGGTAAAACTTGATATAGCAAAGGAACTGAGCACAAACGCATATCCTGGAAGAGGAATAATCATTGGCAAGAGCAGCTGCGGAAAGTATGCGGTAACAGCATACTTCATCATGGGCAGAAGCGAGAACAGCCGCAACCGTGTATTTGTAGAGGACGGCGATGGTATCCGCACACAGGCATTTGATCCCAGCAAGCTGACAGATCCGCACCTTATCATATACGCACCTGTAAGGGTACTTGGCAACAAGCTGATCGTGACCAACGGAGACCAGACAGATACGATCTACGAGATGATGGACAAGCAGTACACCTTTGAGCAGTCGCTCCGCAGCCGTGAGTTTGAGGACGATGCACCGAACTACACACCTCGAATCTCCGGAATCCTTCGTTTTGACAAGAATGATTTCAACTATGCGATGTCGATACTGAAGAGTGCCAACGGAAATCCGGATTCATGCCAGAGATACACATTCAGCTACAACAATCCGATAGCAGGCGAGGGACACTTTATCCACACCTACATGGGTGATGGATCACCGCTGCCGAGCTTTGAGGGAGAGCCGAAGCTGGTAGGGATCAGCGGAAGCATAGACGAGTTCACAGAAATGGTATGGAGCAATCTCAATGCTGACAACAAGGTATCGCTGTTTGTAAGGTACGTAGAACTTGAAAGCGGCAAGGCAGAGACAAGGATAATCAACAAGAACAACTGACCGAAGGGCAGCGAACGAGATGGAATACGAGACAGTACGCTGTCCGGAGTGCGGAGGAGAAGCGAAGGTACGCACAGGCAAATATGAGAGCTACTGCTCATCATGCGGAGCGAAGCTGTACCTGAAAAAAGCGACAGTAGCAGTCAGTGCGGAGGCATCAGCATTGGAGGATACGCACTATGTCAGGGAGCTGAAAAAGTGGAAGACAGTATCCGGAGTGATAGGGGTACTGAGTTTGCTGTGCAGTATCGGAACGTGGGTATCGTCGGCAACAGGAGAACTGAGCATACTGAGTCTGTTCATAGGCGGAGCGCTGTTTATAGGCGGACCCATAGCGATAGGCTATACAGAGCCGGTTAGCAGTGAGATGCGTGAGACAGGCAGGCAGCCTTCGCGGGGAAAGACGATACTGAAATGGTATGTGATACTGTTTTTGCTTGGCGTAATTGGTTGGGCAGCAGGAATGTTCGCATACGGAATGAACAGGTACATGAGATAAGAAAAAAACAAGGAGGACATAGATATGTCAAATGAAATGCAGTTAAAGTACGGATGCAATCCGAATCAGAAGCCATCGAGGGTATACATGGCAGACGGAAGTGAGCTTCCGATAGAGGTATTATGCGGAAAGCCGGGATATATCAATCTGCTTGACGCATTCAACGGCTGGCAGCTGGTAAAGGAGCTGAAAGCAGCAACAGGAGTATGCGCAGCAACATCATTCAAGCACGTATCCCCTGCCGGAGCAGCGATAGGCAGACCGCTTTCAGACGATCTGAAGAAGATCTACTGGGTAGACGATCTTGGTGAGCTCAGTCCGCTTGCGAGCGCATATGCAAGGGCACGCGGAGCAGACAGAATGTCCTCATACGGAGATTTCATCGCACTTTCCGACAAGGTAGACGTATGCACAGCGAAGATGATCCAGCGCGAGGTATCAGACGGAGTGATCGCACCCGACTATGATCCCGAGGCACTTGAGATACTGAAGTCCAAGCGCAAGGGCACATACTGCATTCTGAAGATAGACGAGAGCTACAAGCCTGCGCCGATAGAGACCAAGCAGGTATACGGCGTATCCTTTGAGCAGGGCCGCAACGAGCTGAAAATAGACCGTGAGCTTCTTGCGAACGTAGTAACAGACAACAAGAACATACCTGACGACAAGAAGGACGATCTTCTCATATCACTTATCACACTGAAATACACACAGTCCAACTCAGTATGCTACGTAAAGGACGGACAGGCAATAGGAATAGGAGCAGGACAGCAGTCCAGGATCCACTGCACAAGACTTGCCGGACAGAAGGCAGACAACTGGTGGCTGAGACAGTCTCCGAAGGTAATGGGACTCCAGTTCATAGATGATATACGCAGAGCAGACCGTGACAATGCGATCGATGTATACATAGGCGACGAATATGAAGACGTACTGCGTGAAGGCGAGTGGCAGAAGATATTCAAGGTAAAGCCGGAGGTATTCACAAGGGAAGAGAAGAAGGCATGGCTTGCGAAGAACACAGGGGTATGCCTTGGATCAGATGCATTCTTCCCATTTGGCGACAATATAGAGAGAGCGAAGAAGTCCGGAGTTGAGTACATAGCAGAGCCGGGCGGCTCTATCCGTGACGACAATGTAATAGAGACCTGCAACAAGTACAATATTGCGATGGCATTCACAGGTATCCGCCTGTTCCATCACTGATAAATGCGATAAGGCGGCAGAGCGGAAGGTGAAAGCCGGAACTCAGAGATGGTGGAGCGGAATGAGGTCATTTTATCTGATTTTACTTTAACGGAAAAGAGCTTCATCATCAGACGCCGAACAGAAACAGAAGAGGTATTGCAGATGAAATACAAATCATTATCATTGCGCAAGCTGTACATACTTGCGGCGTGGTTATGCGGAGGGTACGTAATTGTAACTATATTGCTCTACATATTTTCGGGCATGATAGTGAACGGGATAAGTGATGCAGGGTTCATATCGGCGCATTCCGGGGCGCAAATATCCGCGCTGAACAAGGTGCTGCTGTGTCTTGTAGAGCTGGTATGGGTACCGTATCTGATATACACCATAGGCTGTGCAGATTCCGGATACTCAGCGAAGAGATGCCGCCGGACGTTCAAAGCGGCGCCTGTACTGTGGCTGCTGGCATTTTTTGCGGAGCACATACTGAACGTAGTAATATCGCGGCCGGCGCACGTAAAGTACCAGTCAGAGAGCTGGCTGATACAGCGAACAGAGTACGCAGGATTTTTTGCAGGAACTCTGAACATAGCGTCGCTGGTGCTGGTATGCACAGCAGCGGCACTTGGCATAGATGAAGTACGGCATTTCAATCATATGAGCATGAATGAAGTGAGCAATTTCAAGAAAGAGCGTGACTGAAATGGAGCGACCGAAGGAAATAAACAAGCTGGCGAAGGTATCGCTGATACTGTCGGTGTTGGCGGTAGCAGCAGGGGTACTGCTGACATACTTTCCGAATCCGGCGGTAAAGCTGATACTCATGGACACTGAAATCAAACCGCAGTCACCCGGCACAGTACACACAGCGATGCTGATGAGCATAGCGTGTTATCTGCCGGTGCTGATAATGTCAGCGATAAACAAGTCGCGGGATAAGCTGAGCCATGATCTGGCGATTGTAACGATAATCGTAACGGTATTGGCAAGACCGCTGAGTCTGGCAATATCGTTATTAGGAAGTCAGATAGTATTACGCATGGGATCAGCGGAGGATCTGGCATTTTTTTCAGCCATCAGCAGAGTAGTATCGCTTATCAGCGGAACGCTGCACGGCATAGGATTCATGATACTGATAAGTGCAGCAGCGATAGAGCTGTACGAATGCAGCCGCCGCAAAGAATCACCAGAAAACTAAGGAGGAGATACCTATGAAGAACGTATTAGTAGTAGGCGGAGGCGGACGCGAACACGCCATAATAATGAAGCTGGCAGAGAGTCCGGAAGTAGGAAAGCTGTACTGCACACCCGGCAACGGAGGAATATCGAAGTATGCGGAGTGTTTCAGCGTAGGAGCGACAGACATAGACGGCGTAGTAGCTCTTGCAAAGGAGCTGAAGCCGGACATGGTAGTAGTAGCGCCGGACGATCCGCTTGTACTTGGCATGGTAGATGCATTACAGGCAGAGGGCTTCAAGACATTCGGACCGAAAGCAAATGCAGCGATAATAGAGGGATCAAAGGTATTCTCCAAGGAGCTTATGAAGAAGTACGGGATCCCGACAGCGTTCTACGAGGTATTCACGGAGAGCGACAAAGCGATAGCGTATCTGAAGGAGCAGAACAGTTATCCGGCAGTAATAAAGGCAGACGGACTTGCACTGGGCAAGGGCGTAATAATTGCGCAGAACGAAGAAGAGGCAGTCAAGGCAGTCCACGACATGATAGACGAGCTGAAATTCGGCAAGAGCAGTGCAAGGATAGTAATAGAGGAGTTCCTTACAGGACCCGAGGTATCGGTACTCAGCTTCACAGACGGCAAGACGATGGTACCGATGATCTCCTCAATGGACCACAAGCGTGCACTTGACGGAGATCAGGGACTCAACACCGGCGGAATGGGCACAGTATCGCCGAATCCGTACTATACGGAGGAGATAGCGAAGGAGTGCATGGAGAAGATATTCCTTCCTACCATGAACGCAATGAATGCAGAGGGACGCACCTTTGAAGGCTGTCTGTATTTCGGACTGATGCTTACACCGAAGGGACCGAAGGTAATAGAGTACAACTGTAGATTCGGCGATCCCGAGACGCAGGTAGTACTTCCGATGCTTGACGCAGATCTCTACGAGATATTTGAGGCAATATACGATCATACACTTGACAAGGTAGACATCAAGTGGCACAAAGGAAGCTGTGCTTGTGTAGTAATGGCGAGCGGCGGTTATCCTGAGAGTTATCCGAAGGGAATTGAGATGAAGGGCTTTGACGACAAGGGACAGGTAGAGGGCTGTTTTGTATATCATGCAGGCACGAAGCTGTCAGAGGACGGAAAGTTCCTTACCAACGGCGGACGAGTGATCGGAGTAACAGCGAAGGGTGAGACCTTACAGTCGGCACTGGATAAAGCATACAAGGGTGTATCCGGCATCAGCTTTGATGGAGCGCACTACCGCAAGGACATAGGACAGAGAGCTCTGAAGGCGCTGAAATAAGGAGAAGTCATGCACAAGAAGCTATCGATGGGACTGACCTTTGGATTCATATCGAATGTACTGTTCATATGTTTTGGATTTATCAGCTACATATTCTACAAGACGTATATGGAAGGAACAGCATATTCAAAGGGCATGGAGATATTCGCTTACATCGTGGAAATATCGGGATTTGCGGCAGCGGTATACTCAGCAGTAATGCTGTGGATAACGATGCGCATGAGAAAGACGCTGAAAATAATGTACACGCTGTACATAGTGCTTGAAGCGGTGCTGATGTACATGGAGCTGAACGTAGACTATCACTACGGAGGCTACAGACCATTTTCACTGGCATTAGCGATAGCGCACGCGATAGTATCGGCGATAGTATGCTTTTCATTTCTTCAGCTTGATCCGGACAGGACAGCGCTGGAGGTAGTGATAATCATATGCTCCGGAATCATACTTGGCGGAATGATGGGAAATTTTCTTGGAATACGAATATATTTCAGTATCATCACGAATGCGGTGAGCTTTACGATATTATTCTACATGGTAAAGCGGCTGCTGGACCGTGAAGAGATAGAGATAGACTGTCATGGAGACCGTGCGAGGGTAGCGGAGTACAATGGAAAAGAAGTATTTTTCGGATTAAAGAGTGAAAACAAGAAAAAATAAAGAATGAGCCTTCTGCATAGCAGAGGGCTCATTCCGGTTTTTCGACACGTAATTAAAATAATTGTTGACAACCGCGCTGTTTTTAAATATCATAAGATTGAATGTTGAACTAATTACCGGAGTTTGCGGGTGAAAGTGAGGGCGGAGGTGTAACAACATGAATAAACGGCTGCTTATAGGGACGTTAATGTATGGAATAAGCAGCAATATTCTGGGCGATCTCAAAAACATGGGGATAGAGATCAGTTGTTGCAGCAATGAACCGCAGGTGTTCATGCAGGAAATATCGCGGACTCACTATGACGGTATAGTAGTATCAATGATACATGAAGATGAGTCAGTATACTCACTGTTGAGGCAGATAAGAAGCATAAGCAAAGAGATATGCATAATCATGTCGCTGTATACAGGAGCTGAAAGAATCAGAAACAGGTGTATCATATCCGGAGCGGACAAATGCATAGTAATGCCGGTATCTCCTATGGAGATGAGCATGATGATATGTGCAGCGATGGATAACAAGGAAAGATCTCCCTATATGGGGGAGATAGCATTGATACTGAGAGATGCGGGATTTCCGCAGAACTTCATGGGATTTTATTATCTGTGCATAGCGGTTGAGCTATGCCTGACATCGCCGGGAGCAATGAGTTCCATATCGAAAAACATATATCCGGTAATAGCGGAAAGAATGAATACGTCGAACACACTGGTAGAGCGTTCAATGAGGCATTATTCCGGGATAATCTACGAGCGGAAAACAGAGCTGCCCGGAGTTGAGAATATGACCGCAGCGGAGCTTTCAAACAAGGAACTGATAAGTATTGCGGCGGATATAGCAAACGGAGCACTTAAAGCTGCAAAGACAGCAGATGACAGCAATAAAGTGATAAAACGATGAAAAAATGGTGATAGATAAGTGACAAGGCCTGAGATCAGCATAAGCTGGATCTACAGGTCTTTTTTGCTGCCTGAAATGCACCTGTTCTTGACAGTATAAGATAGATTTGCTATAATTAATGATGTATGATTTATGCATATCGCAAAAACAGGAGCATCGCAGAAAGGAGGGATAACCGTGAAAATATCAGCATTCAGCCGGAGAATTCTTTCCGGACTTGCCGCAGCTGTGATCTTCGGCAGCCTTCCTGCATTTTCCTGCGCATCAGCAGCGAAAAATGCCGATATACCGGAGTATTACCCCATTGATATTTCCGGCATCGATATTTCCTCCTACAGCAGCTACTACGATAAGCACTCCGGAAGCAAAATACCTGCGAAAAGCATAGTGATACGCGGAAAAGACTACGATACCGCGAAATACGGCACTTTCAGCACCGGCAGCTTCACCGGCGGAGATGAACTGCGCAGCGGAGTTCTCAGCTGGGAAAGTCCGGAGGGAGAAATATCCTATAGCGTATATGTTCCCGAAACAGGGCTGTATTCCGTGAATATGGAGTACTGCCCCATGAAGTCCGACAGCACCGATATTGAGCTGGAACTGCGCATAGACGGGGAGCTCCCCTTTGAGTCCGCCGGCAGACTGAAACTGGACCGCGTATGGGTCAGCGAACGTGAGATATATACCGATAAACGGGGAAATCAGGTGCGTCCGCCGCAGGTGCAGAAGGAAATGTGGTGCAGCTGCAATATAGGCGATCCCGATGGTCTTTTCGGCGATCCGCTGCTGTTTTTCATGGAAAAAGGTCTGCATCAGCTGACACTTTCTTCCGAACGCGCACAGTTCGCTCTGGACAGGATCACCCTCGCTCCTCCCGAAAAACTGCCGGAATATAAGGAGTACCGCTCCTCCGTGAAAGCGGATAAGGACGCAGGCAGCGATAACTCGCTTATCCGCATTGAGGGCGAAGCTGCGGCGTTCAAGTCCGATGCTACCCTCTACCCTACCTTCGATAATTCAAGCTATCTCGTCTCCCCCTCCGATCCCGTGAAGATGGTCTATAATACACTCGGCGCCGGAAACTGGAAAAAACCGCTTCAGTCCGTTACATGGGTCGTTCCACGGGAGGAGATAGGAAACGGCGGCTGGTTCAGGATCGGCATTAAGGCGAGGCAGAATCAGCTGAGGGGTCTGTACTCCAACAGAAGGCTGTATATAGACGGAAACGTCCCATGCCGCGAGCTGGATCAGGTTAAGTTCCCGTTCGATAACGACTGGTACCTCGTTACTCCAAAGACCGATAAGGGCGAGGATATTCTCGTCTACCTCGATGGCGGCTCCGACCATACCCTCACTATGCAGTGTGTTCCCGGAGAAATAGGCGGCTCCCTCCGCAGACTGGAGGAGTGTATCCGCGAACTCAACGGCTGCTACAGGAAAATACTCATGATAACCGGTCCTGCACCCGATAAGTATACCGATTACTACGTGCATGAGAAAATCCCCGGCCTGACCGACGACCTTAGCCGCCTTTCCACTGAGCTGAAAAATATCCAGCAGGAGATAGAGTCCCTCGCCGGAAGCTCCGGCTCGGAGGCTGCGGCTCTGGAAAATATGGCGGTGATACTGGATAAATGTACCGCTCACCCCCTGCGTATCCCCGACTACCTCAAACAAATCAAGGACAGCCTCGCCTCGCTCTCAGCCTGGGAGAGAAGCTGCCGCGATCAGCCTTTGGAGGTGGACTACATTGAACTCGCTTCCGCTGATACCCACTTCTCCGGCGTCAAGGAGAAGTTCTTCAAAAAGGTCAGCTTCGCTGTCCGTTCCTTCTTCGGCTCTTTCTTCGAGGACTATACCAGCCTCTCCGACTCCGATGACAAGGACGCTCTCGAGGTCTGGGTCAGCCTCGGCAGAGATCAGGCGCAGGTGGTCAAGGAACTGGTGGAAAATGAGTTCGTTCCTCAGTACGGTATTCCGGTATCCGTTAACCTCGTCAACGGCGGCGTCGTGGAAGCCTCCCTCGCCGGAAAGGGTCCCGATGTGGCGCTGTTCCTCGGCGGTGAGTTCCCTGTGAACCTCGCTGCAAGAGGTCTGATTGCGGATATTTCTGACGAGCAGCAGTTCCCCGGTTTCAGCTCCGTCAAAAGCCGGTTCCAGCAGAACGCTATGACCCAGTATACCTACAACGGCGGCGTTTATGGCGTTCCTATCAGTCAGAGCTTCCCCATGCTCTTCTACCGCACCGATATTCTCAGTGAGCTGGGCTTCACTTCTCCCCCCGAAACCTGGCAGCAGCTCACCGATATGCTGCCGGCTTTGCAGAGAAATTATATGTCCGTGGGTCTGGTGCTGCCGGGTGCGGATATTTCTCCCGCTACTGAGGTCGGCCATACCTTCGCTTTGCTTATGCTGCAAAAGGGTATGAATTACTATAACTCCGATAACTCCGCTTCCGTTTTCAGCTCCATTGAGGCCGTTCAGTCCTTTGAACAGTGGACTGACTTCTACAGGGAGTACAGCTTTGAACAGACCTATGACCCGTTCAGCAGGTTCCGCACCGGTGAGTATCCCATGCTCATCGCTAACTATACCTTCTTCAATCAGCTTGCTGCGGCTGCTCCCGAAATCAAGGGACTGTGGGACTTCTGCCCCGTGCCCGGTACTCCGCAGCCCGATGGCTCCGTATCCCATGCGGCTAATTCCGCCGGCGCCGGTGCCGTGATCTTCAATAAGGTCAGGGATAAGGAAAGCGCGTGGAAGTTCGTCAGCTGGTTCACCGATGCCGATACTCAGGTGCGCTTCGCTTCTCAGATCGAGGGCCTTATGGGTACTATGGGACGCTTCGATACCGCTAATACTGAGGCACTCTCACGCCTTTCATGGTCCGACAGTGAGTACCGCAGACTGGCGGCTCAGCAGAGTGAACTGGCGGAGATCCCCGTCCTGCCTTCTTCCTATGCAGTTACACGTAATATCATGAACGCTTTCCGCGAAGTCGTCAATGAACAGGAAAATCCACGCGATACCCTCATCTGGTACGACCGCGATATTAACGAGGAGATCGCCCGTAAACGGCAGGTTCTCAGAGAATAATGCGAAAGGAGAGTCAGCTTTGAAAAAAAATCTCTGGACTGAGATAAAAAAGAATAAAGAGTGCTATGCTATGCTGGCTCCCTTTATGCTGTTCTTTATCGTCTTTACCGTCATTCCTGTGGTCATGTCCCTTCCTATGGGCTTCACTGACTTCAATATGGCTCAGACTCCTGAATTCGTGGGTCTGTCTAACTATATGACCCTGTTCTTCTCCGATAAGATCTTTATCCGCTCTATCAGGGTAACTATCGTTTTCGCGCTCCTGACCGGTCCGGTCAGCTATGTGCTCTGCTTCCTGCTGGCGTGGCTCATCAATGAACTGCCCCAAAAGCTCAAAACTTTCTTTACCCTCGTATTCTACGCCCCTTCTATGGCTAATGTGTTTACCGTCTGGAAACTCATCTTCAGCGGCGATATGAACGGCTACCTCAATTCGCTCCTCATTGACCTCGGTATCATAAATGCTCCCATTCAATGGCTCACCGACGGCAGATACGTCCTCGGTGTAACCATAGTGGTGCAGCTGTGGATCTCCCTCGGCGCAGGCTTCCTCGCTCTGAGAGCCGGTTTCCAGAATATCGACCGCTCTATGTATGAGGCTGGCGCTATCGAGGGTATCCGTAACCGCTGGCAGGAACTTGTTTACATCGTTATCCCTTCTATGGGCCCACAGATGATGTTCGCCGCGGTTATGCAGATCGTCAGCAGCTTTACTGCCGGTTCCGTCGCTCAGAGCCTCGTCGGTTTCCCAAGTACTGACTATAAAGCCCATACTATCATGACACACGCCTACGACTACGGCTGGGTAAGATTCGAGATGGGCTACGCTTCCGCTATTTGTATGATACTCTTCGTCGTGATGTTCGCCTGCAATAAGCTCATCAGCAAGGCGCTCGGCAAGTATCTGGACTGAGGTGCTT
>CADBNS010000056.1 GCA_902796065.1 Ruminococcus flavefaciens | reverse complement strand
TAGAACCTGTTTTCACAAGTAGATTGGGCGGATTTTCGAGCATAATTTTATTGAGGGCAAGGAAAAATCATGCAGGAATGCTTTCACATTTCAAATGATTTTAAACGCAGCCATCGGAAAAATTTGCTGAAAATCTGCAAATGTATCTTGTGAAGACAGGTTCTTACATATCAGTAATAAGGTCAACGCACAGCTCCAGAGCTTTTTCTCTTGATGAGACACCGAAACCGCGGCAGTCGTAGTCATTGACATTAGCCAGAGAGTCGGCGGTAAAGAAGAGCTGAGCGAAACGCGCACCGCGGAACTGAGCGCAGGCGACAAGAGCGGAGCATTCCATATCCACGGCATCGCAGCCTTCCTCACGGCGAAGCTGAACGATAGAGGCAGTTTCGCGGAAGAAGCAGTCGGTGGACCATGTAGTACCGCGCAAATACGGGATATTCCGTTTATCGAGGGCATTGCACAGAGCCGTAACAGACTCAGAATCGAGGTCGATGAATCTTGACGGGGGAGCGTACTGATATGACGTACCCTCAGCGCGTAGGGCTCTGAACGGAACGATGAACTGATTTTCCGGAATATCGTGCAGGACGCCGCAGGAACCGGTAGCGAGGACGGTCTTAACGCCGAGGCTGAGGATCACATCGAGGTTCTGAACGGCAGCGGGAGCGCCCATAGGAGCCTGAACGAGGCAAATATCCTGACCCTTGTGTCTGCACACATAAACGAGGAATTGTTTAGTGATAGAGTCGATAGAAGTGGCAACATCGGCGTTAACGGACTCAGCGAAAGAGTCAACGTGATCGCCGACGAAAGCGAAAACAGCTTTATCCGGGAGGGAGACACCTTCTCTGAGGATATTCGGCATAACGAGAGCGGAGCTATCCGGATCGAATTCGAGTACGGGGAACTTATTCTGTAAGACAGGCATATGACACCTCAGCGTTTAAGGTCGGGGTGCATACGATAGAAGTCCTCTTTATCGATATACATACGTGTATCTGCGAGACGCATAGCGGAGAGGATATTAATATCATTTTCCGAGAAGCTGTATCCGACAGCGAAGTTAACGACATCGGACTTATCGGAGAGTGCGCGGAGAGTGCTGATACGGTCATTGAGCTCCTGTTCTTCGATGTCGGTGAGAATGACCATAAACTCGTCACCGCCGGCGCGGTAAATATCGCTGTCGTAGAAGACCTTGCGGAGAATATCGGCAGCACAGACGAGCATATTATCGCCGGCGCTGTGACCCTGCTGATCGTTAACTCGTTTGAGGCCGTTGAGGTCGGCGAAAACGATACTGAGTGAGTGATCCACGACTTCGGCACCGGAAATAAGCATATCGACGCGATTGTTCATAGCGTTGCGGTTTTTCACTCCGGTGAGGAGGTCCACAGCGCTGAGCACTTCGAGTCTGTGCAGGAGCTGATTATTAGCGATCTCAGAAGCGAGGAAGAAGGTAGTCAGTTCCAGAGTCTCCTTGATGCGTGTAGTATTATCAATATCGAAATTTGAAGCCCAGATGAAGCCGAGGATCTCGCCGTTATAGTCGAGAGGGAAGAGAACGATGCTGTTGACGCCGGCGCCTTTCAGGGAGTCATACCAAACCGGATTACGTTTTTTAAGGACATCCATATCCTGTTCATTTTTAGCGATGAAGCAGGTACTGCCGGCGATAGTACCCATCCAGGTCTCGACAATATCGAAGAATTTATCATTAATGTAATCTGACATTTTTTTATGACCGGCAGCGCTATCCATATCCTCGCAGAGAACGGAGCATTTACGCTCATGGAAGTCAGTGAGGAGGATACGACATGAAGAAGCGTTGCAGATTTCGCGAATATCCCTGATAACGGTATCCATAGTATCCTTGAAATCGGCGGTACTTCTGAGCTTTATGCAGGTTTTAAGGACATCAGAAGCAGTCTCATAGGAGAGGTCAGCCATAAGTTTGGTATCGGGTTGTCTGGTGAGTTCCTGAGTATAGGTGCAGTAGCCGATATTTGGGTCATCGGACTGCAAAGGCATAAGGATGATATGCATCCAGAAGTCATATCTTTCCGGGTGGATATAGGTATGCAGAGCCTGATGGAGGACAGCGCTGCGGTAGCAGAAGTCCTCGAAGTTGAGGTCATGAGGGATATAGCGGGTATAGAGGCTGTTAGGAACGAAGACATTATCGAGCATAGAAGCAGCGGAAATGGTATCTGTTTTTTCGATAGAGTCTACATACGCCTGATTACCTGCGACGATCCTGATCTCACCGTATTTACCGTCCGGGAGTTTCTCCACGGACATGACACAAGTCATGGGGTCGAAATGATTCACAAAATCCTGGAAATTCATAGCAATTCCTTTCGTCATGGAAGTAAAGCCGTAATGCTGAATATATGTTAGTTATATTATATCATATTAATCGGAACATGTCCAGATTTTTTAGAATATTTATGGAATTTTTTTATGAATGGAGCAGGGGCGGGAAAAAAGAAAGGACCTCAGACTGTCGTGGTGGAAAAAGGGAACCGCAGCAGATAAGAGGTCATTTTCTGTTATTTTTCTGTTTATGAACGCTGATAAGCATAGCGAAGAAGAGGACGATAAGCATAGGAGCAGCGACAACAGGAGTAACGATAAGCGGAGTGATCCTGAACGCCTCATTGGGAACATAGATAGTTGGAGCCTCCTCATCATTGGCGATACGGTGACCGCGGACGAGCAGACGGTGGGTATTGATACCATAAGGAGTGCAGGTAAAGAGAGTACACAGATCGGAATGTGGGTCGATCTGCAAGTCATCGACCTCATAAGGAAGGACGACGCTGATCTTATCGACCTGATACGTCAGGAGCTCAGAGAGGATAGTGATAGTGAAGGTATCGCCGGGCTCGAGTTTATCGAGGTCAGAGAAGAGCTTAGCGCTTGGCAGGCCGCGGTGACCGGAAAGGACGCAGTGAGAGCCAACGCCGCCCACAGGGAGCGAAGAGCCTTGTAGGTGACCGACAGCGATCTGCAGGACATTATCGTCCACAGAGTGGTAAATGGGTAGTTCGACATTGATCTTATTGATAGAGATATACCCCATGATACCGGTACCGGTAATATCGAGGGCATTAAAGTAACCCTGAACGGACTCCGGGTGGAAGAAGGAATCAGGAGTAGCAGCGAGGCGGCTGTTATAGTCCAGAGCCTGAGCGAAGAGCTGATCGCGTTTTTCGTCATTGAGGGAAGAAGAGATGTCGTTATAGGACTGAATAGCTTTAGATTGGTGGATAGAGTTGATATAGTCGCTGATAGAAGGGTAAAGGATAAGAGCGATACCGAGAAGTAGAGCGGCAATAGGGATAAGTTTAAGGATATGTTTTTTCAAAGGCAACACCTCACGAAAACAGAGGTATGCAGTGAGGACCGGAGCCCCCACTGCATAGCGTCAGTAAAAGAATAAGAAAGAATAGAAAAATCCGAGAGATCAGTTATCGTCAGCAGACATTCTCTTCTTAGTGATAAGAACAACAGAAGAGCCGACAACTAACATACCGCCGAAGAGGTAGAACAGCTTAGTACCGATACCACCGGTTGAAGGAAGTGTAGCACCCTCACGGTTTACTACGTTAAAACTGAAGGATACTTTTGTTTCAGTATTAGTTGAAGTTAACGGTTCTCCATCCTTAGTTGCATTCCAAGCAGGTGACGCGAATGTTGCACCATCATTAGTAATTACAACTGTTATATCATTTTCAAGCTTATTGTAACCGTCAGGAGCCTTTAACTCGGTAATTGTATAAGTTCCAGGACCAAGACCACCAAACTCTAAACTGCCATCATTCTTAACATAAGCTTCCTTACATATATCAGTATAATCTGTTTCTGAATTAACATTTGTAACTAATTTATACTTATCATTTCCATCGTAGAGTTTTTCATTATTATTTGGAGCAGTAGTTGTAAAAGTTCCATCTTTCAGTTTATAATATGAACCTTCAGCATCCTTCTGATAAATACTGCCATTAATAAGAACTACATTAGAACTTAAACCTGAGATTTGGAATTTTGCACCTGTAAGAGGCTCACCATTTTCCTTGGTCTTATTCAAAATGAGGTTGGTAGTATATGTTTTAGTTTCCTGTTCAGGAGTATTACCTACAGGATCAGAATCATCCCCTGGTGTATCTGGGTTATCTGGAGAAGGTTCATTTTCACCTCTTGGAGTAAAATTAGGATTATTAGAATAAGTAAGATAAGCAGTATTCACATTACCAGCTGTACCACGATTTGCGTTTTCATTAAGAGTTGCAGAATACGTAATTACAATTGATTGACCTTCGTTGTCTTTGTAATTATTATAGAAGTTCTTGAAAACGATCTGGAAAGTATGACCATCTGTTTCCGCAGAAGCAGTCTGAACTTCATAATTTGCAGCAGGAACATTCGTTTCGCCAATTTTTATCACAACATCATTATTAAAAGTAAGACCATTAGCAAGATCGTCATTTACAACAAAGAAATACTTATCATAGCCTGTCATATCTGGTACAGTAGATGTTAAAGTATAAGTTACTGCATCGCCAATGCTCACGCTATTCGCTTTTCCACTGTCCCTGGGATTGGGTGAAGAAATAACCTTATCAAGAGTAGGTTCAACTCTCTTTGGTGTTACTTCAGTTGGACCAGCTACTTTAAGCATATAGCGTGAAGTAGTTTTACCGTTCGGAACACTTGCTTCTTCAACCAGATAATAACCAGGTTTATCCGTTAAATTTATGCTGTAATTCCCTTTTTCAGAATCAAATGCACCACTACTAATTTCGTTTGTTGTATTTTTGAAATTTCCAGCAATTTTTGCAAAGCGAATAAGTTTATCACTATCATTATCGTATGATTTGAGTTTTTCAGCTACTTCTGCAGGAGTCATTGATGTGTTGAAGTCGTGGGTATCTTCATTAGTTTCGCTATTATGTGTTGTAAGAGTACTATCACTTGCTAAAGCTGCTAAAAAAGCGTCTGAATCAGTAATACCATTACCCCACTTGATAGTAGAAAGAACATAAGGATTAGTTTCTCCATCTCCGGAGAGATTACCACTGAAAATCTGATATGCGTTGTAGGTATAACCATCAGTATCTTCATTAATAGTGATAGTGTAATTTTCGCCTTCCGCAACCGCCGTCATACCAGCAGCGAAGCAAGGGGTTAAAGCTAATAAACCAGCAGTCATAGCAGCAAAAGTGCGTTTATAATTTTTCATACAATTTTCCTCCATTATAAAAAGATTTCAATTTGCGTGATCGGATCAAAAGCAGGTGACAAGGAGACACCAATCAACCGGACCTCCTTTCTCTTCTGATTAACGCGATCGCGCTAAATAAGCTAATAGAAATAAGGACCGCAGCCGCCAGATAGAAGCGGAGCGAACCGTCCCCGCCGGTAGCAGGGAGAGTGTACCAGATATAGGTATTAGAAACCACGATAGGGTTGTCCTGAGTATTGGTAGCAACATGATTGCCGGAAATATCGACAATGTAGTCGGAGTTATCATCATAGTCAGGTTCTTCTATCCAGTACTGATATAGTCTGTTATTCTTTTCCTCAAGCATTTCTTTATTCCATTGGTAAACCCAGTTGTTACCGGAATTAAGAGTTATTTCCTTACACCATACTGTTCCGTCAGCATTATAATCATCGGTATAATTTCCGTTGAGTTTTAAAGGATTAGTAGCGGAAGCAGGGTTGAAAGAGACATTATACTTATTATAATTTGAAACGTATTTGTTATCGATAATACTGTAACCAGGTTTATACACAGTTGCACCAGGTGTAACATCAGTGATAACAAGCTCATAAACTCGGAAAGCACCGGTTTGACCACTATTGCTTGGAGTTTCAAAATACAAGTACATTTCGTCCTGCTTAGCATAGAAAGGAATGGTATAATCCACTTCAATGTAATTGATATAGTATTTATTATCCCCATTCCATAAGCTTGCCGAACCGATAGGTACGTAATTTGAATATGTACCTCCGTCAGTAGGTTTATTAATGGTATTTATTGAGAGCTGAGCTACGTTAGACTCAGTTTCTCCATGGCCTTGAACCTTTGCATGGAAATGATAAGTACGACCAGGAACAAGATCTGAAGCGCTCATACTTATACCATCAGATGTATTATCTCTGTTATAAATAACCAGATAGCTAAGACTATTATTTTTGTCTTCCTCAGGTTTTACTTTTGTATGGGCATTTCCGTTGTTGTTGCTCCATTTAGAATGATCACTATAAAGATTCTCATTATACTTGACAGCATTACCGCCAGGTTCAAAACCTATAGTAACAATACCTTCCGGCGCGTTTTCATTAGTCTGTTGTGAGACAGATATTGGCTGAGCGCCTTCCACGGCAACGAATTCATCCATACGGAACGCAAACGGACCCTTAAACTCATCATTTCCATCATCCTTCCAGTTACTCTGTCTTGTTTCTACAATGAGAAACATTCCGTAAGGGTTAATATCGGCGGGGAAAGTAACAGAACCGCTGAGCTGCACCCATTCACCTTTATTAACTGTTTGGGCAGCTATCTGATGATAACTGTCATTACCTTTTTCAAGTCCATCATTGTAAGTAAGAACGAATGTGGTAGAATCAGGATTATTCTTATTGTCACTTTGGGAATCATAGAATACATAAGTACTGAAAGTATATGTTTTTTTGGGTTTGAAAACAGCGGGATCAAGAATGAGCTTTGCGCCTTCCCATGGAGCATGGCGTTGTCTTACCAGAAGACCGTCATTTTTAGCGTATTTATTTGCTCCGCTGGTGACCATCTTATTCTGAGTTTCACCCTCTCCATCGATATAAGTTTTTTCTGTAGCATTTGAGATCCAGCCATTCGGATCCTTAGTGAAAGAATGGTGCAGCAGCATCAGAGAATCCTCAGCATCGCCGCTTGTTAAGTGTATCTCAGCGACATTATTCACGGCGAGATTAGAAAGCTCAAAGATACCATTTTCTTCAGAAATATCAGACTCATTGCCATTGAATTCCATTTCCTTATGCCAGCCGGTTTGAGTGTTATATGTTTGATATAGTTTAACACCGTTCGGGAGATCAAGAGAGAATTCAACGCTTCCGCCCTGATATACATTAAAATCTGGTTGTAAAGATCTTATAAGGTTATTTCCCTCATCATAAAGATTGACTGTAAGATTGGCTTCCTCACTATTTGTATATTCAACGTATTTACGTTTAAGTAACAGTTTGACAGCTTCCGAACCGTTATGCCAGTCCTTCTTAACGTTTATCTGAGTGTTGTCTGTAATAGTATTAGTGATTGTAATGTTTCCGTTATCATCCTTACTGTAAGAAGCATTGTAACCAATGGGGGTATTCTGCTCAACAACGCTGTAAGAATAAACATGATCTCCGAATCTTGAGGGAAGAGTTACATTAGCTGGTTTAGTCCAGGTCCAATTATTTGATTTATCGAGGATAAAGGTTCTGTTGCCATTAATAGCAACAAGAGTAGGCTGACTATTCTTAACACTCAGATCCGTGCGATAGATCTTAAACTGAACCTTGTAATCAGAGTTTTTGTTATAAGACCCGCCTTCCCATTCTTTATTTACGGACAGATTAGTATACTCTGTTCGTATAGTATTATTGAATGTGTAAGTGTTTACAAGACTAAGTGCATTATCTGAACTTCCAATATCAAGTATTTCACCATTTGGATCGGATAGGTCATTAGTCGCGCCATTGATACTAACACCTGAATACTTTTTGGGATCGACACCAACTTCAACAACCTTAAAGATTCTGTTTGAATTGAGGTTTTTGAAGTCCATTCTTTCGCCGGCTTTAATAGTGAATACATTGCTTATTTTTTGACCATTATTGTCATTACCGAGATCAGCATCAACGAACGTGTCACCTTTTTTTTCAAGAACCTTGAAAGAATAATTATCGTCATCGTAATAGTTTTCCGGATTAGACCCCTTATCGACGTTTTTGAGAATTGAAAGCGGTTTAACAGTCGGGAGGTTGATCTCCATAGCCAGGTTAGAATAGCAGCCGCCTCTTTCGAGGTAGAACATCTTGATAGAGTGACTTTTGCTTTCGGTATTATCCCAACCATCACCAATAACACTGGATAAACTCTGGACTATCCATCTGTTCTGACTATTAACAGTTGTATCGGAAGTATTGTTGCCGATAGGTTTTTCAAGGGCATTCCACTGGTCATCGGTGATACCCAACAGTCCTTTAACTTGTTCCTTTATGCTTGTATGACCGTTTTCTTTTGCTTCAAGCAAGTCGCCGAGGCGATTATCCTGAGTCCAAACGAGACCGTTTGTAAAATCGATCATACCGCTTGCAGGCTCATGGATACCGCCGAGGTCGAGGGCGAGTTTATTGTCAACAAAAACCCACATATCATCATCGCCGCTGTACTTAAAAGTAACAGGCTTGCTGGGATTGGGAGTATTGATGAAATCCGCCTCCATAGTCATACCGAAGTGGTGATTGTACGGAGAATTCATGGTGTTATAGTTAGGGTCTCTTTTTTCGATATTGTACTGATCGAATGGGAAGAATCCTATCATGAAATTAGGATCGACATCCCCACCGCCTTCAGCGGCGTTATATGGGTTTTCCGTTTTAGGATCAATATCAGAACCACGGTGGTGGTTATCGTTTATGATTCTGAAAGTATTTTCATAGATATTAAAGTTTCTGGTATCAGTGTCGAAGTAAGCATAGTTCTTGTTACTGTCATAAACAAGGTAGCTAACGCCGTTACGCATTTCTTCCTGTAAGAAATGATTAACGCCATTATAGACCTTTTTATATTCAGTTTCATTTTCATTGAATAAGTAATCAAGACTTTTGTTGGAATCTCTTAATACAGGAAAACCGCCTTCAAGTTTATTTTTTACAATACGCTGAACCGGTCTGTTACCGGAAATCGGACTTAGATTAAGTTTTGTACTTGAATTATAATCTCCGGAATAGTTATTCTTATCTGGCTCGAGTCTGGAGTATTTATTATAATCCCTATAATGAGTATTACCATTTTCATCAGTATACGGTCCATCATCATCGTCAGAAGGTGTACCGTTATACGCAGGAGTTCCATAAGCGAAGAATAAGATATCCTCTTCTGGATTTTTTCCGGTATTTATGCCACTATTTTTCCAATGAGTATGTCGCCATTCCCATTTTCCGTCTTTATTTGTATATTCAGTACCATAGTTATTTGTTTCAGCTTCCAGGTCATTATCGCCATAATCAAACAGCGTAAACTTAATACCTCTTGCGATATTATCGATAGTGGGAACGGTACCGGGATTAACCGGAGGGTCATCATTTCCATCAGCCAAAGCGCTGAACTGGCGCCCCATAGATAAAGCAGGCAGATCGTCAGCAACACCTACCTCAGCGGGAACCTCGTTATCCGGAGCATCAGTGGAGTCAGCGGCAACCTCGTCAACGAATATATCATCATTGTTATCTTGAGTGTCCTGTGAAGACTCATCAGAAGAGAAGTTGACGACAGGAATAGCATCATCGGGCTGAATATCGGATTCATCGATAGGTAGCTCAGAGAAGCACTGAGGAGAGTGCGAATGTTCAGGAATATCGCAGATCAGGACATTCTGGTAGCACTGATCGGAGTGAGAATGCTCATCATTTTCCTCGAGACCGCAGACGAGTTTGCTGGCATAGCACTGATCGGAGTGAACGTGTTCAGTGAGGAGGCAAACGGGATCATCAGTCATAGTGATACCGATACCTCTCAGGAGCCAGACGACGCCTGAGGTAGTGAAGAGAGACAAGACGAGCAACAGCGAGAACATACGCCGTCGTTTGACGCTGTTTTTATGCAGCGTCTCGAAGAATTTGTCGTAATTTTTCATCCTTTACCACCAATCTCATGGCATAGTATAAAAGTGACGCATGGGAGCGTTACTTATCTGAAAGAGGCCAGACCTTAAAGAGGACATGGCCGACGATCTGATCCTTTCCGATGCAGCCGATAGCCGAGTTTCTGCTGTCCACAGAGGACTCACGGCGGTCGCCGAGGATAAAGAACTTATTATCCGGGACGAGGAAAGGGAAATCTATATCAGAAACACCGGGAGATTTTTCATTGATGTAAGGCTCATCTGTCAGAACGTTGTTGACATAGACATTACCGTTGGAATCAATGTTGATAATATCACCGGGCATTCCGATAATGCGTTTAAGAAGGAGTTTATTCTGCCACGAAACGCAGCAAATATCGCCGTAACCGATCTTATCGGATCGGACGGTGACGAGAATATCGCCATCGGTAAGAGTAGGCTCCATACTATTTCCTGAGACCTGAACGACAGGGAGGAAGAGGGTAGAGATAAGGACCGCAACGGCGGCGACGACGATCAGTACAGAGATGGTACTGATCATAGTTCTTTTGAATTTACTTCTATGGTTGATCCTGTTGAGCTCGGCCTGGACCTGCTCAATGGAAGGCATAGAGACGATATGTTTAGATTTAGCAGCCATAGTGAACACAGCCTTTAATGGAAAAATGGGTTATCTTTTTTTGCGTGAGTGTTTATTACCGGTATCAGAAGCGGACTTATAAGCGTTATCGATGATCTCCTGAGCCTTTAGCTGAGCTTTTTTGATAATATCATCGGCTTGTTTTTCGGCATTCTGAGTACTGAGCTGCACTTGTTTAACGTAGGAATCGGCAGTTTTCTGAGCGGCATCGAAGATACCGCTGAGAGCGACAACAGCTTCGGCGATAGAGCCGGCGTTGCTGATTTTAAGGTCTCTGGACTCCAGTTGTTTTTTGACATCAGCCAGTTCAGCCTCGAGAGCCTCCTGTTTTTTCTGATACTCAAAAATGATAGCGAGCAATTCTCCGCGTTTAAGTCTTTTGAATTCTTTGTCAGTCATTATATAAGATCTCCAAAAATGGATGAATTGGTTTCAAGATTTATCATATGCTTATTATACCACCGGTTATAGCACAATGTCAATTAGATTTGTTGAACTTTAACAGTTTTTTAATAATTTGCAACATACGTAAAAAATGATAGTCTGAATTAAAAGATGTAAGTGAAATTACACAAAAAACTAAAAACCAATCATTTATACGATACGTCGTTTTTAATCAAAAATAAACAATTTGGAGACTGATTGTGGAATAAAAGCGGGCGCTGGCACGTTGATTTGGGAAAGTTGTAGTTAAAACGCACAAAAAAGATCTGTTTGATTGTGTACGATGACGATTTTTTAAATTGAGACCTTGTATTTCAGTTTTACGGTTGACTTTTCCCAAATAATCGCGTTATAATTAAAATGTGCAAGTGAAGGCAGACACATGATTTGCAAGAAACTGACATATAGCAATGAATGATTTAAACAAAGAAGAATCAAACAGTTCACAAATGATATACAATTCGTATAATCGGAGGGATTTATGACAGACAAAGAACTGCGCAAGTGTAAACGAACAGAATTGATAGAGATGCTTTATTATCTTCGCCGTGAGAACGATGAGCTGAGAGAGAAGGCAGACAAGCTGGAAGCGCAGCTTGACGTATTAATAAGAAGGACTGCAAGCGTTTCCGGTAAAACAGATGAGGAGCCTGCAACTGATGGATAAAAAGGAGCGAATGGATATTCCCACAGCAGACCAGCTGAGCAGGGAGCTGACGCGGCTGAGGTACGGCGAACGATTCCGGAGGACGCTGCGGGAAACGATAGGCTCGCTGATAGTAGCATTGGCAGTGATAGTTCTGTTATCGAATCTGCTGCTGCCGGCGCTGAGGGTGACAGGCAGCGGAATGGAGCCGACCCTGAAGCGTGGTCAGACAGTGCTGTGCAGGAAGGGAGCCGAGCCGGAGCGCGGAGACGTTATAGCATTCTATTACAATAAGAAAATACTGATAAAGCGAGTCATCGGCGTAGCCGGCGACACCATAGAGATAGAAGAAGACGGCACAGTGAAGCGCAATGGAGAGCGTCTTGAAGAGCCGTACACAGCGGACAAGTCATACGGAGAGTGTGACATAGAGTTCCCGTATGAGGTACCGGACAGCCGGTATTTTGTAATGGGAGACAATCGCAGTGTCTCGGTAGACAGCCGTTCGACCGCATTAGGCTGTGTAGCGGAGGAGGATATACTTGGCAGGATAAGCTATATAGTCTATCCCATAGGCGAAGCAGGTGAGCTTGAAAGCGGCGGAAAAAGAGGATATGAAGAAAAAGAGTGACAGAGCAGTAACGCTGATAGTCGTAGTGCTGCTGCTGACGGGACTGATAGTAATGCTGTATCCGACCTTCAGCAGCTGGTGGAATTCACGGGTGCAGTCCCGGGCAATATCGGACTATGCCCGCGCGGTAGGCGAACTGGATACCGGAGAGAAGGACAGGATGCTTGAACGGGCACGCAGGTATAATGAGGAACTGAGAAAGCTGAGTGATCCGTTCCGCGAGCATGACAAGGTACCGGGATATGAAGATATACTTGACGTAACGGGCACAGGCATCATGGGGTATATAGATATACCGAAGATAAACGTATCGCTGCCGGTATATCACGGAACGAGTCCGGAGGTACTGAACATAGCGGTAGGGCATATGCAAGGCACATCGCTGCCGGTCGGCGGCAAGGGGACACACGCGGTCATATCGGCGCACCGCGGACTACCGTTAGCGAGGCTGTTCACTGATCTTGACAAGCTGACGGAGGACGATACCTTCACGATAACGGTGCTTGATGAGGTAATGACATACGAAGTCAGGGAGATACTTGTGATCGAGCCGAACCAGTCGGAGAAGCTGGCGGTCATACCGGACGCAGACTGCGTAACGCTGATGACCTGTACGCCCTACGGTATAAACACACACCGATTGCTCATAAGGAGTTACAGAATAGATACGCAGGAGCCGCATACAGTAAGGGTACCTGCGGACGCAGTCCAGACAGATGCAACAGGATCGGCAGCAGTAATAAGCGTACCGGTGCTGATACTGCTGCTGATGTTCTGGACACTGAGCGGAAGAGGAAAGAAGCGACATAAGATCGACAGATACACTATCGATGAACTGACAAAAAAGGGTGAAAGGAATGGTGCAAGCGATGACACTGAGAAGAAACAGGATAATGGTGAGCATAATAAGCATAGTGATACTGATGATCGGCATGATACCGGCAAGAGTATCGGCAGCAGATAAGACGCTGACACTGATATGCCGCAGGGACGATATAGTACTTACAGGGATGCAGTGGAAGATATACAAAGTCGGAGAGCGTCGGGAAGGTGATTTTGTACTGACCGGAGAGTTTGCCGGTTATCCGGTATATCTGAAAGATATGACAGAATCCGACGTAGCAGATGCAGCCAAGACACTTGAGAGCTATGCCATAGCAGATGGTATCTCGCCCATTGCAGCCGGAAAGACCGACACAAACGGCGAGCTTGCATTCACAGGACTTGAAGATGGCCTGTATCTTGCAACAGGAAAGATACTTAAAGTAGACAGTGTGTATTACGTACCGTCATCGCTGCTTATAGAGGTAAGGAATGAAGGAGCATCATTCAGCTACGATGCATATCCGAAGTTTTATTTTGCGACACTCAGTGAAGAATCCAAGACATACAAGGTAAAGAAGGTATGGATAGACAATGACGACGCATACTTTGCCCGACCGACATACGTAACAGTAGATCTGTACTGTGAGGGCGAGTTAAGGGATACGATCACGCTGAATGAATCCAACAACTGGGAGTACCAGTGGCTTGATCTTGATCCGCTTGCGGAGTGGAGAGTAGTTGAGCGTGAGATACCGGTGAAATACGGAGTAGTGATCGATTTCAACGAGACGCAGTATCTCATAAAGAACAGCTACGGAAAGACACCGATAATAGATTCAGGAGAGGAAGTCCGCACAACGGCGTCCACATCGGTAACGACGATATACGGCGGATCCGGAACTGACCCGACTGCACCGCCGGTCACTACAGCAGGCGGAAGGGAGACTACAGCAGTAAAGCAGCCGGAGACCACGACGGACAGCGACATATCCGGAACGACAAGCAAGGCGCCGGCAGTAACGACAACGACGACAGTAACGAGGCTGATCCAGACCGGACAGATATGGTGGCCGGTGATACCGCTGATAGGCGGCGGACTGCTTTTGATAGCGGCAGGAATAAAGATGAGACCCAAGAAGGATGAATAATGGGTAAAAACACATGGAAAGCGGTAGTAGTGTCAGGAGGCGCACTGATAGTATCGGCGCTGGGACTGTGCGCATACAATCTAAATGAAAGCAACAAGGCATATGAAGCATCGCAAACGGTGCTGGAGCGGCTTCGGGAGCAGATACCCGAGGTACATCAGGCGACGGAGCCGCTGCCGACGTCCTATGAGCTGAAGCATGATGATCTGTTTGCTGAGTACGAGCCGGAGGCAGAAATGCAGCCGGAGATGGGAACGATAGATATAGCCGGAGAGGGATACTGCGGATTCATAACACTGCCTGCAATAGGTATAGAGCTGCCGGTGCGGAGCGAATGGAGCTATGCAGCACTGAGGAGCACGCCATGCCGATACAGCGGTACCGTAGCGGGAAACGACCTGATAATAGCAGCTCACAACTATGACAGCCATTTTGGCAGGATAGACGAGCTGGATCAGGGCGATGAGGTATGGTTCACGGACGTAAACGGAGAGCGGTACTATTATGAAGTGGAGTACACAGAGCTGATAAGCGGAAGTGATGCCGGAAGCATGGTAACGGGAGGCTCAGAGGAATGGGCGCTGACGTTATACACCTGTGATCTCAGCGGACAGAGCCGCGTGACGGTAAGAGCGGCGCGGCAGGAAGAAGAATACGAGCAATAAGAAAGAGGCAATACTGGAAAGCAATATTGCCTCAAATCATTTATAGCTGAAAAAATGGGAAGTCAGTTCTCATCAGAATCAGTGATCTCCCACTGACTGATATAATCATTCAGTTTATCGTCATCGACCTCACCCTGAATGAAATCGAGGATAACGCCGCCAAGCAGCAGGGAGACGGAATCATAGACCACCTCATCGCCGTGATCGTAGGTAACGATCTTACCGGAATCGCGGTCGAGGAGGATAAGCATACCATCGCCGATCATATCACCGATGCAGATATAGTTTCTGGAATCGCCCCATTCCCACTGGGTATCGAGTTCTTCCGCGACGGTAGCGAGTGGGAAGAGATCGACGCTGCCGGGGTCGAATGAGAGACCGTCAGCGAAGGCATAGAAAGTGCGGAGATCGTCGGTGAGTCTGATATTATTATCGGATTCAAACCCAGCGATCCTTTCATCGGAAGCGGGACAGTTGAGTTCAAGATCGACCTGATCCGGATAATTTTTAGCAAGGTGGATAAGAAGGGACAATTCCTCAGAAAAGTCAGCATTCTGTGGAACGACGACCTTATCGAGGTCCTGCATCATCGGAGCGGAGAAATCATCATTCATAATATCAAACCTCTTTTCTGCTGCACTTGTCGAAGTAATAGATAAAAACAGTGCACTTTGTTAAGAATATTATAACACAATTTCACAAAGAAGTCAAGGACAAGTTACACATAAGCGAGGAGAACAGAGGATTATTTTTTAGCGATGACAGTGATCCACGGCTTATCGGGGTGGTGATCAGTCCTGACATCGGAGAAGCCGGCAGAGATGAGGGCATTTTCGATTTCCTTTTCGGTATAGCACTTCATACCGTCGATGATCTTCTCGAATTGCAGGCTTGCCTTATCGGTACCGTCGGACTCATTGACGATCATGAAAGTACCGCCTGATTTAAGGATACCAGCGACCTGACCGAAGCATTTAACGAGGTCTTTCCAGAAGTAGATAGTCTCGAAAGCAGTAGCGAGGTCGAAGGAGTTCTTATCGAGGGAGAGGGCAGAAACATCGCCCTGAACGACCTTGCATCTGCCTGAGTTTATCATATCCCTGTTGAATTCCGCAGCTTTCTGCACAGACAGAGCGGAGTAATCCACAGCAGTGAGTTTAGCATCAGGGAAGCGAGACATAAGCTCACCGGCATTTCTGCCGCCGCCGCAGCCGAGCTCAGCGATCTGAGCGGGCTTACTGATACTGAGATGAGAAATACCCCAGTCGGCCATTTTAGCGTGACCGCTGTTCATACCGTTGAGCATCATTTTACCGAGCACACCCTCAGGTTTACGGGTCTGGCTCACATAGTTTTTAAAAAGTCCCATAAAGCACCTCCAAAGGGATCACGCAGCAGGCTTATCTTCAGCGGGATCCTCACCGCCGTCCTGATCTGCGCTTTCATACATTTTATCAGTTTTACCGATAGTATCGTTAAGAGGGTTTCCGTCGAGAGTAACGGAAGCGTCGCAGCTGTCGATGATGCTGTTTTCGGCTCTTCCGGCAACAGCACCGGGAGTAACAGCGCCGATGATCTCGCCGTTAACAGAGCAGTCAACGATCCTGAACGCAGTTTCCTCGCCGTAGTAGAAGAGACCCGTACCGATAAGACCGCCGACATGAGTAGCGCCGGGAACATTCATTTTGACCTTGACGTCGCAGTTTTTAATGATACCCGGGTATTCGCTGGACTGAACGCCCTCAGTAGCAAGAGCAATATCACCGACTGAGTGGGTACCGCTGTATCCGCAGAGACCGCCGACAGCATGGCCGCCCATAGGGGAAGAGATCTCCACATCGGCGGAGCAGTTGATAACTGAGTCCATCATTTCGAGGCAGCCGGCGATGCCGCCGAGACCGACAGGTTCGTTACCCTCAGCGATGATCTTACCCTTAGCTGAGCAGTTTTCCATAGTACCGCTGAAGCTGCCGCCGATGATAAGTCCGCCGCACTCAGCAATATCGCACTGGATAATTCTGCCGTCGGAGAAGTCATTATCCCCGAGAACGCGGATAGTGGTACCGTCAACGGAGCAGTCATGAACGTGATTGGTGGAGCCGCCGGTGATACCGCCGATAGCATTGACAGCGGCTATCTCATTTTTGCCGGTGAGTGTGACATCGTGGATCTCGCCCATATTGTAACCGACAACACCGCCGACCGCCATAGAGTAGGTATCAGTGCAGTGAATGGAGATATTTTCAGCGGTAAGATTTTTGACTTCGCCGAGGTTCATACCGATGATACCGACGCCGCAAACGGGGTAATCGGAATCGAAGGAGACATTGGAGATAGTATGGCCCTGACCGTCGAACACGCCCTGGAACATACAGGAATAGTTGTTCATATCATCGAGGTCCATGGTACCGATAGGAGTCCACTCCACGCCGGAGCAGTCAATATCGGCAGTAAGCAGGACAGTTTTGCCTGCGAAACCGTTCATAGAGCCGTCGGTGACGCTTTTAGCGAAGCTGACCAGTTCCTGAGCATCAGAGATCTCGATTGTATCGGAGTCCGGAGTATCAGCGGAAGAAGTAACCGGAGCAGTATCGGTCTCTGCAGCGTCAGTAACGGAAACAGAAGACTGAGAAGAGTTGTTGACGTTACCTTCGGCATTACCGCAGGCGCAAAGAGCAAGGCATAAAGTCAGAACGGAGCTGACAGCGAAAAGTTTTCTCATAAATATCCTCCCGGAAAATAATTAGTATAGACTAACAAATAGTCAAAACGTGAGCCTGAGGTCACGGGTGAAACAGTTTCTCCCAACCGCAGGCGAAAAAGGACTGGAGCTGAAGAATATAGGTCAGCGCCTCATTCTTATCCATATCATGGCGGACGAATTCAAAGAAGCCGTGGGTATACGAGCTGCAAAGCAGGTGAATGAGTTGAGGAGTAGCTCTGCCGGAATCCAGCACATCGTTGCCGGTATGCTTGATATAGAGCAAGGTATACCGTTCATCGATCTCGACGATCTCATCGACGAACCGTGCGAACTTAGTGCCCTCGCTGCCGCATATAAGGAGCTTGAAGGCGTTCCAGTGGTCGTAAACGTAATCGATGAAGGAATGGATATAGCCGAAGTATTCCTGACTGAAGACCTCATCGTGGAATAGTTGTTTTTGTTCATCGACAGGTCTGTCGTGGTAGCCGGACATACAATTGGAGATCATATTTTTAAGGTTATCGGCGTGTTCAGCGACGAGAGCAGAGAACAGACCCTCCTTATCGCCGTATCTGGTATAGATAGAGCGTGGAGAGGTGCCGGCATTTTCAGAGATAGTCCGCAAAGAAGCGCCCATAAAGCCATTAGCGAGGAATTCCGACATAGCCTGTTCGAGAAGTTTTTCAGAGACGCCGGGTGTACGATTAGCCATAGAGACACTCCTTTCGATTTAAAACGGTGTTGCGCAACACTGTTTTAAATATAACACAAGGGAGATAAAAAGTCAATGGGAAAATGAAAAAATAGTGAGACTGCATATAAAAGCGGAGTAAAACGCGGGAAAAACTTTACATGAATGACGATACATGAGAAAAAGAAGGAGAAGCCGCAGCCTCTCCTTCACGGAAAAAATTACAAATGCATAGATCAGTATTCCAGACCGTAACCGATCTCAAGCCACGGAGAATCGGAGCCGATCTGATCGACGGAGCTGTACCAGGGGCTTGGGAGTTTACCGGAGAACTGGGCATCGCCGCAGAGCACATCAGCGACGCCCTGACCCTCAGAGCCGGGGAGGTAGCACATAACGACGCTGTCCCAGGAGTCGAAGTCCTGCTGATCGATTATGACCTGTCTGCCGGCGACGATGCAGGCAACGACAGGCTTGCCGAGTTCTTTTGCCTCCTTGATAGCCTTGCTGTTGCCGGTGAGACCCAGTTCACCGCACAGCTCCATATCCTCGGTATCGCCGTTCCATTCTGAGTAATTAGTTTCGCCGACCACGAGAACGACCACATCAGCATCATCGGCATCATTCTTGTCAGTAGTGACAGTAATGCCGTATTTTTC
>CADBNS010000055.1 GCA_902796065.1 Ruminococcus flavefaciens | reverse complement strand
TCGTTCCAAGTATTATTTCGTCTTTATTATAGTCTGTCTGACCATGACGTGTAGAATATATTATCATATCTCTGCCGCCTTCCGGAGTTCCTCGCGAGCTGTGTCCAGCATCAGCGCACTGGGATCTTCACCTCCCATTATACGCGCTATCTCCGCTGTCCTTCCTTCTGTATCAAGCTCTGTTACATGAGTCTCTGTTCGCTCGCCGATTATCTTCTTCTCTATCATCAGGTGTGAATCTGCCATTACCGCTATCTGCGACAGATGCGTTACGCATATCACCTGCCTTACTTTTCCTATCTGACGCAGCTTTATTCCTATCTTCTGCGCTGCCTTTCCACTTACGCCGGTATCTATTTCGTCAAATATCATCGTCGGAATACTGTCCTTGTCCGCTATGACGCTCTTCAGCGCCAGCATTATCCTCGACAGCTCTCCGCCTGATGCTATCCGCGCTATGGACTTCGGCTCCTCGCCTTTATTTGCAGATATGAGGAACTCCACCGTGTCCATGCCGTTTACTGTCAGCTTGCCCTTCTCGTGGCGCACCGCTATGGTGACTCCTTCCATGTTAAGAAACTCAAGCTCCGCTGTTACGCTCTTTACAAACCGCTCCGCTACCTGCTCACGGTAATCGTACAGCGCCTTCGCCTGCTCTGTTACTGTGTGCAGCAGCTCCTCACGCTTCGCTGTAAGCTCCTTTATCTCACTGCCGGAACTGTCCAGCTTCGTTATCTCTGTGCAGGCATCGTCGTACAACTTTATCAGTCCGTCACAGTCCGCCGCGTACTTCCGCTTCAGCCTGTTTATCGCACTGAGCCGCTCACTCAGATACCCAAGACGCTGCCCGTCAAGCTCTATCTTGTCCGCTGTGCTCTCCAGCTCTCCGGCTATGTCTGCAAGCTCTATCTCTGCTGCTGATAACCGCTCATACAGCACCGTCAGCTCCGGAGAATTGTCTGTGAATCCGGCTATCTCCGTCTCTGCTGATACCAGCATATCCGTCGCCGCTTCATCGCCTGTTATCGCTTGTACTGCGCTCTTTATGGCTATTATCGTCTTCTCTGAATCCTTCGCTGCGCTGTATTCGCGCTCAAGCTTCTCGTCCTCGCCCTCAGTCAGCTCCAGCTCTCCTATGTCATCTATTACCTCATTCAGGTATCGGCTGCGCTCTATCCGGCTCTGCTCCTGCTTCTTCAGCTCTCCAAGCCGACGCGCTGTCTGCTGAAGCTCACGGAAGGTAGTACGGTATGCACTCAGTAGTGTGTCGTCTTCGCCGAAATCGTCAAGTATCTTCAGATGCTGTTCACTGTCAAGCAATATCTGATTGTCGTGCTGACCGTGTATGTTTATCAGCATACTTCCCAGCTCCTTCAGCATCGAGGCTGTGGCTGTCCTGCCGTTGATACGCGCTGTGCTTCCGCCGTCTGCGCTTATCTCACGGGTAACGGTCATCTCATCGTTCTCACACTGGAATCCAAGCTCGTCCAGCTTCCCCTGCACCTCCGCTGACAGCTCTGTGAACAATGCCGTTATTACCGCCTTGTCACAGCCTGTACGCACTATGTCCTTGCTGCAGCGCTGTCCAAGCACCGCGTTGATGCCGTTGATGAGTATCGACTTTCCGGCTCCCGTCTCTCCGGTGAATATGTTGAGCCTCCCCCCAAGGGGTATCACTGCTTCCTTTATTACTGCAAGATTCCTGATGTATATTTCCTTCAGCATCGTCTTTCCTTACTTTCCGTGCATTAGCTCACTTCTGAATTTCTTTGACAGCTTCTTCGCATCTGCTTCGCTTCTTACAAGTATGAATATCGTGTCGTCTCCCGCTATGGTCCCCACTACGCCTTCATGATTCACTGAATCTATCGCCGCACAAGTGCCCTGCGCCATTCCGGCTCTGCATTTCAGTACTATCGTGTTCATCGCATAGTCCACTGATACTACCGCCTCTGCAAACAGACTCTTCTCCGTTACTGCTGCTGCCGGCAGTGTGTACCTGTACACTCCGTTCTCATCACGCTGCTTTACCAGCGACAACTGCTGTATGTCACGGGACAGCGTCGCCTGCGTCGTGTGTATCCCATGCTCTGCAAGTATCGCTATCAGCGCCTCCTGTGTTGCCACAGGCTGCTTGCTTATCTCTTCAAGTATTATTTCATGTCTGCGGTTCTTCATGGCTTTCTCCGTTTACTTTATCGGCTTGCACATCTTCCGGCACAGCGACTCGTGGAATGAGTTGCCGATAAGATTGACAAATTTCAGATTATGCTTTCCGCGATGTATCTCTACTGATTCGTCTGTCCCTATCCGCTTGTTAAGCCCTCCGTCTACGCTTATGACCATCGGATCCTCGTCATCTGTCCTGTTCGTCATGCACAGCTGCCTTCCCGGCGAGAACATCGTCGCCCTGTAAAACAGCGAATGCGGACATATCAGTGTCATTTCTATACATTCAAGGTCAGGCTCTATGACCGGCCCACCTGCTGATAATGCGTATGCCGTCGAGCCCGATGGTGTACTGAACAGCACTCCGTCTGCCCTGTAGCGGCCTACCAGATAACCGTCCGAACAGACGTCAAAGTCACATATCCTGAAATTGCCCGATCGTGCTGATACCTCGTTGAGCGCCGTGTATACCTCGTCGCCCTCCGGTCCGTGTATCACTACGTCTATGGTCATTCGCTCGGATATGTCGTACTCGCCTGTGGTCAGCAGCTTCAGCTTGTCAAGCTGGTCCGCTTCCAGTCCCGCCATAAAGCCCAGTGTTCCGGTGTTTATGCCAAGCATCTTTGTATCCGTTCCCATCAGATACTTCGCACACCGCAGTATCGTTCCGTCTCCTCCGATGGCTATTACTATGTCCGCTGTGTTCGCTGATTCGCCAATGTCTTCAAACTGCACAAATGGCTTGTCGCTGAAATCTTTGCGGAATTCTCCGCTGACATATACCTCTATCCCCGCTCCGTGCAGTACGTCGCAGGTCTCACGGGCACAGCTCAGTGCGTTCTTTTTCTTGAAATTAGGATACAATGCTGCTTTCATATTTCCTCCTAAAGTCTTGCGAAGGCTTCCTCCACAAGCTCTTTGAAATCCCATAACGGCGTCTCTTCTGCACTGCTGCGCAGCTCCGCCAGATACTCTATGTTTCCGCTTCCGCCTCTTACCGGCGAATATGTGTAACTCACCGGCATCAGCCCTATCAGCCGCGAAAAACTGTCTATCTCTTCAAGTACACGCCGGTGTACCTTCCTGTCCTTTACTATGCCCCGCTTGCCTATATCGCTCTTGCCTGCCTCAAACTGCGGCTTTATCAGCACCGCCGCTTCTGCTCCGTCTTTCAACAGCTCTTTTATCTTCGGCAGTACCTTCGTCAGCGATATGAACGATACATCTGTGCAGATAAAGTCCGCCCTGCCGCCGGTTTCCTCCGGCGTAACAGTCCGTATGTCCGTGTTCTCCATATTCACTACACGATCATCACTCCGCAGACTCTCCGCAAGCTGGCTGTGACCTACGTCTACGGCGTATACACGCGCCGCTCCATGGATAAGCATATACTCCGTGAACCCTCCTGTGGAGGCTCCTATATCTATGCATACCCTGCCTGTGAAATCAAGGCCGAATACCTCTGCTGCTTTCTCCAGCTTCAGGGCTCCCCTGCCTACGTATACCTCCTCCTCTGCGGAAACTATTCTGTCCTCTGCTCCCACTTCGTCGGAAGGCTTACGCGCAGGTATGCCGTTTACCGTGACTGCTCCGGTCTTTATCATCTCCTTCGCCCTCTCACGGCTACGCGCTATGCCCCTTGCGACCATCTCACTGTCAAGCCTCGCCATTTCCGCACCTCCTGCGGATATGCTCTGCCATCTTTCGGCTGCTCATGCCTAACTGGTCAAGACACTCTTTCGCTGATGCCTGCTTTACAAAGCCCTCTGCCGTTACACGGCTGTAGTCTCCCGTATATCCCCTCTCCGCAAGCAGCTCTCCTACTATCTCTGATATGCTGCCACATCCGAAGGACTCCTCAAAAAAGACTACCTTGCTGTATTTCATCATCTCTGCCGGTATTTCACTGCTTATGGGGTATATCTTCGTCAGCTTCAGCAGATCACACTCTATGCCCTCCGCTTTCAGCTCCTTCTGCGCTTTGTATGCCTCATTGTACAGCCTTCCGTATGACACGATCAGTATACTGCTGCCGCTGCACTGAAAACTGTGCTCTGTATTCGCACAGGAACGATCGAATTCTACCTGCTCCGCTCCACGGGGATACCTTACCGCTGTAAGTCCCTTCGTTGCATAAAGCGCCTTCTTCAGACACATTTTCAGCTCGTCGTAGCAAGCCGGTGAGTATATCTCAGAGCCGGGTATCGATGTGAGCATCGGTACGTCCATCAGTCCCTGATGGGTCTCTCCGTCCTCTCCTACGATTCCTGCCCTGTCTACCGCAAGTACTACGTGCAGCTTTCCTATGGCTACATCGTGGACAAGCTGGTCATAGGCACGCTGCAAAAATGTCGAATATACCGCGAATACCGGTATCTGCCCCATTGAGGCAAGTCCGCCGGCAAAGGTCACTGCGTGCTGCTCCGCTATGCCTACGTCAAAAAATCGCGACGGTATCCGCGATGCGAAAAACTGTAGTCCCGTTCCGTACTTCATCGCTGCCGTTATGGCACATATACGGTCGTCCTGCTCCGCTATGTCCGCAAGCTCCTTGCCGAATACCGTGGAGTAGCACTCGTCTACCGATACCTCCGGATTACCGGTCACTATGTCAAATTTCGATATGCCGTGGTACTCTCCCGGATTCTTCTCCGCCGGAAGATAACCCTTGCCTTTGACCGTCCTTACGTGTATGAACACCGGCTGGTGCAGGCTCTTGGCACTGTGTATCACTTCTTCAAGCTCTGCAAGATCATGTCCGTCTACGGGTCCAAGATATACGAATCCCATATCCTCAAACATATTGCTGTCAAGTATGGAGTTCTTTACCGAGTCCTTGACGTTCTTGATTCCCTTCGCCACCGGTGCGCCGACTATCGGCAGCTTCTTCAGATTACGCTCTACGCGGCGCTTCGTCTCAAGATAACTCTCCTTGTTGCGCAGCCTTATCAGATACTTCGACAGCGCTCCTACACTCTTGGAGATAGACATATCATTGTCGTTCAGAATTACGATCAGGTTAGTATTGTGATCCTTGCCGGCATTGTTCATGCCTTCATAGAACATTCCGCCTGTCATAGCTCCGTCTCCTATTACCGCTACTGCATAGCTGTCCTTATGCTGCATCTTCATCGCTTCTGCTATTCCGCAGGCTACCGATACAGAGGTACTGCTGTGACCGGAAATAAAACTGTCGTGCTCCGACTCCTCCGGCTTAGGAAAGCCGGATATTCCACCCTTCTGCCGCAGTGTGGAGAATCGGTCCGCTCTTCCTGTAAGTATCTTGTGTACGTATGACTGGTGTCCTACGTCCCATATTATCTTGTCATCAGGTGATCTGAAATTCCTGTGCAGCGCCAGCGTCAACTCCACTACGCCAAGATTTGACGCAAGATGTCCGCCTGTTTTCGATACCGTCGAGATCAGAAGCGCTCTGATCTCTCCGCACAGGTACCGGCACTGCTTGTAGGTCAGGTCTTTAAGATCCTCCGGCAGTGTGAGCTCTCCTAATGTGACCTTCTCACCATTTTTTATACTTTCTTTCATATCATCTATGCGGAAATGCCGCAGATCCGTTTCAGGCTGTCCGGACTTTCCGCGGCTCCTTACTATTTTTTACGTCTGAGAAGCATTTCTGTCAGCTCCCTCAGGAAGCTGCTGTTCTCTATCTTGTCAAGGCACTCCATCGCCTCTGCCGTTACTTCGTCCGCGATCTCTCGCGCTCTTTCTACTCCGTACAGCGTTACGAATGTGGTCTTGTTCTCTTCTTCATCACTTCCGACAGGCTTGCCAAGCTCCTCTGTCGTGCTCGTTACGTCAAGTATATCATCTATTATCTGGAAGGCAAGTCCAAGCCTGAAGCCGTACTCCGCTGCTATACCAAGTACAAGATCCGATGCTCCGGCACATATTCCGCCCATTACGCAGGATACCGCTATGAGCTGGCCTGTCTTGCAGCGGTACATATTCCGCAGATTATCTGCATCTACGTCGTCCCGCTCTTCATTCTCCATGTCTATGACCTGTCCGCCGATCATTCCGTCCTTGCCTACTGCTTTCGCAAGTACCGATATTATCTTTACCTTCTGCTCCGCTGTTAATGCAGTATCATCTGCAATTATCTCAAAGGGCAGCACTGATAATGCATCTCCCGCAAGTATCGCCATAGCTTCTCCGTATGCCTTGTGGCATGACGGCTTTCCGCGGCGGTAATCATCGTCGTCCATCGCCGGAAGATCATCGTGGATAAGTGAGAATGTGTGTATCATCTCTATGGCTGCTGCCGGTGCCTCTGCCTTGCGCAGGTCTCCGCCAAGCGCCTCGCAGAATCCGTATACCAGCGCCGGTCTGATACGCTTTCCTCCGGCTTCAAGTGAATAATTCATTGCTTCTATCAGGTTCTTCTGCGCCTCGTTCTCAGCTGTGTGCTGATTGTACTTCTCCAGCGCCTTCTCTGTATAGCCGATATATCCGGCAAGCTTTTCTTTGAAACTGATCATAATTATTTCAGCGGCTCTGTGCCGTTATCCTCCGTTATTTTTAACTTTGCTTCCTGAAGCTGCTTTCTGCACTCCGCTGCAAGCTTTACTCCTTCACTGTACAGCTCTATTGCTTTCTCCAGAGATACTGATCCCTGTTCAAGCTGTGATGTCACTTCGCTGAGCTTCTTCATGCTCTCCTCAAAGGTCACTTTCTCTTCCATCTGCTTCACCATTTCTTCTTTATTTCCGCTTCCGCTCCGCCTTTGTGGAAACGCAGCGTTATGTGCTCTCCTTCCGCGAGCTCCGATGAGTCCTTTACCAGTGCCTCGCCTTTGTATGCCAGCGAGTAGCCGGACTCCATTATCTTCAGCGGACTGCGCGCTTCAAGCACCGCTATGTGCCGCGCTATCTGCTCCTCTATCCGCTCTGTGTACCTCTTTATCGCGTTATCACAGCGCTTCTCCAGCGCCGATGTACGCTCCTCTGCCAGCTTCAGCCTGTTCTCCGGCGACTGCGCCGCAAGCCGCGACTCCGCTACGCGGAAGGACTGCTCCGCCCGCTCAAACCGTACCTCTGCTGCCTTTTTCAGTCGTGCTGCGTATATCTCTATGTTACGCTTCATTTCATTTATGTCCGGCGATACCATTACCGCCGCTTTCGTCGGTGTTGACGCAAAACAGTCCGCCGCATCGTCCGCTATAGTGTGGTTCTTTTCGTGTCCCACCGCAGATACCACCGGCACCTTGCTGTCGTATATCGCACGGGCTACCCGCTCGTCGTTGTATACATTCAGCTCCGCATCTGAGCCTCCGCCGCGTCCCACTATCATTACGTCGCAGCCTGCCGCTTCTGCTCTGTGTATGCCCCGGACTATGCTCTCAGGTGCGCTGTCTCCCTGCACCTGACAGTGTACGGCGTATACCTCGCACATCGGATACCTCTCCGTCAATGTCTGGATTATATCGTGCAGCACCGCTCCTGTATGCGATGTCACTACTCCTATGCGTCCCGGCATATACGGCAGCGGTCGCTTGTGCTCCTGCGCAAATATGCCCTCCTTCGCCAGTTTCGCCCTCAGCCGGTCCAGTGCGGTGGACTCCGCTCCTGCTCCCGCTTCCATCATGTCCATTATGGTCAGGCTGTAGGTGCCCCTCTTTTCATAGACTGACACACTTCCGGCTGCTACTACTTCCATTCCCTTCTCAGGATAGAATTTCAGCCGCGATATGGCTCCGCTGTAGATGCTGGCGGATATTTCACTCTTATCGTCCTTCAGCGTCATGAACAGCATCGTGCCGTTCGCCGCTCTGAATGGCTTTACCTGCGCTATCTCTCCGCGGACCAGTACACCCTTCAGCCCTGCGTCGCCGTCCATAAGCTCCGATATGTGACTGTTGAGCTGTGTTACTGTTATTACTGCCATTTTATTCTCCAATACTCTTCAGATAACCATATATCGCCACTCCGGCTGCGTTATCGCATGAATACTGCGGCTCCGCAAAATCTGCTTCCGGAAATCGCTCCAGTATACGGTCGCGTATTATCACATCGGACATGACTCCGCCTGCAAATACAAGCGGCAGCTCTCCGTGCTCCGCCTGCGCTGCCTCCGTCATCGCTATGGCTGTTGCTGCAACAAAATCCAGACAGTATTTCGCTATATTCTCCGGCTTTTCTCCGCTTTCAAGCATTGTTCGGCATTTGTTCTCAACTCCGGACAGACAACAATTGCTGCCCTTCATTACTGCCTTCACCTTTATGCTCTTGTCTGCCTTCATCGCCAGCTTCTCAAGCTCTGCTCCCGCCGGAAACCTCAGTCCCAGCATTACTCCGGTACGGTCTACTGCCTGTCCCGCTTTAAGGTCAAGGGAAGTCCCTATCTCCGTGATGTGAACTATCTCCTCATCGTCCGGCTCGCACAACAGACAGTCCGTTGTTCCGCCGCTTACGTGAAAGGCTATGAACCGCTCCTTCACTAAGTCAAGCCTGCCTGCGGAGTAAAGCGCCGCAAGTATATGGCCTACCTGATGAGATGTGCGGTGCATGGGTATCCCATTGGCTGCGGACAGGGTTCGTGCTGTTCCCTCTCCTACAAGAAAGCATGGCATATACGAGCCCTCTGTATTCCGCGGACGCACTGATGCCGATACCGCTGCAAGCTCTCCGTGTTCATAACTGCCGAACAGCTGCTCTGTCAGCTCCGGAAGCTGCTTCGTGTGGTGGAATACCGCGTCACTCTGGCGCAGTCCCAACTCACCCTCCTTTACCGGTAACAGCCGCTTTACCTGCACTATCCGTCCCTCTTCACTGAGATATACTGCTGCGGAGGTCGTGTAGTTGCTGGTATCAAGTCCCAGATACTCAGGCATTTTCTCCGCTTTTCCTTTCGTTGTCACGGGAGAATGCTCCAAGTACTCCGTTGATGAATGATGCATCCTCGGAGTAGGTGTATGTATTAGCCAGTATCACTGCTTCGTTTATCGCTGCGTTTACCGGCGTGTTCTCATCGTATAATGCTTCGTAAAGCGCAAGCCTCAGTATCGCAAGGTTCAGCTTGGATATACGCGCAAGCTTCCTCGATTTGCTGTAGCTGCTGATAATATTGTCCAGCTCTTCACTGTGCTCCAGTGTTCCGTCTACCATCTTGCGCACTTCGTCGTTTACGGTGATCTCTTCGATCTCCTCAGCTATCTCATACAGCTCATGTATATCATCATCACGCAGAAGCTGCTCAAATATCAGCTTGAATGCGCTGTCTCTTATTTCACGTCTTGACATTTCTACACTCCTTCTTACGGCTGGTCAAATACTGCTCCGCTGATGGTAACATTTACCTGCGCTACAGCTATGCCTGTCATATTCTGTACGTTCTCCTTGACTGCGGCCTGTACATCCGTTGCCACATCGGCAGCCTTTACGCCGTATTTTACTTTTATCTTCATATCGATCGCTGCAACATCTCCCATCATGCTTACTCTGATGGGTCCGTTGTTTCTCAGCTTGCTCATTTTGTTCACTTCGCCGCCAAGGCCTGCAACGCCCTTAACGTCCAGCGCCGCAAGTCTGGCAACGGTGATTATAACATCTTCGGATATTTTAAGCTTGCCTATGGCTGCTTTTTTTACATCGTCCATATTATACCTCCGGCTCATGAAGTTAGGTGTATCTTTTAACTAAAGTTCAGCATACACTCTTACCTTTACATTATACCAAATAATTTTCAATTGTTCAACTACTTTACCTCAAAAATTCTGATATTTTCTGCGCGTACACTCGTTTCACCCAGTATTATCTCCTTTATCGCTGCTGCCTGTGCCTTGTCAAGTCCCTCTGTCCGCACTACTACCTTCGCTGTCTCTCCGTCCAGATACGCCACGCAGTCCGCAAATCCCTGCGCTTTTACCAGCGATTCTATCGTTCCCTCTGACTCTATGAGCCGCGATACCTCAACCGCATCTATCGCCTTCGCTACCTGTTCGTCTTCTGTCACATCTCCTCCCCCTATCATCGTCTGCAAGGTCTGTACAGCTTCGTCCCGATTGTTCATCTTGTCTATCCGCGCCTGCGCAAAATAGTCCGCAGATGACGGTACCGACTGCTCTGCCGGTGCGTTTACAAACTCTGTGTCACCATAGCTCTCTGTCTCACCTGTCTCCGCTGTCTGTAATACGTCCTCTGTCCGTACTGCCGGCGCTGATGTGTAGTTTATGTAGACCGCTACTGCCAGCATCAGCGTCAGACAGGTCATGATTATCTGCTTCTTTCCTATTATTACTGTTGGTTTCTTCATATTGTTCCTCCTTATCCTATCTTCGTTACGTATATCTTCGTTGCCGGAAGCTCCAGTGCTGCCGATACTGCACGGTATATCCGCTCCTGTACTATCGGTTGGTCTCCTCCGCTGCACAGTACCGCTGCTCCCGTTATCTCCGGCGCCTTTATCCGCTCTATAAGCGCGCTCTTGCCCCCTTCTCCGCTTACTATCACATACTTCTTCTCCTCCTCTGTCCTGTTGTCCGTCCGGCTTTCCCTGCGCTCTGCTGCGTATTCGTACTCCTCACCTCCTGCCACCGACAAATATACCTCCACCTCTCCGGCTCCCTCGATATGCCCCAGAAATTCCTCGAGCCGCTGCTCCGTTTCCGCACAGTAGCTGTCCGCATATGCTGCTGTACTCTCCGGCTGCTCCCGCTCCTCCTCCCTGCCTTCCGGTATCAGCTCAGATACCATTATCAGCAGCATTCCGGCAGCCCCCAGCGCTGTGATGACTGCCGCTCCACGCTTACTGCTCAGCAGCCGCCTCAGTCTCTCTTTCAGCTCCATCAACTACCTCCGTATCTGCTCCAAGGCTGTCCTTCACTATCTCCGCTGCCGCAGCTGCATCGTCTGCTGTCAGGACCACCCTTACTATTTCTATGCTCATGTCCTCCGAAATATTAACCTCAGGCTCTATTTCTCCGCATTCTATTCCGGCTGCCTCTATCTGCTCCCGGAGTACCTCCGCTACGTTCGCCGCTGTCTGCTCCCTGAGCGCTTCTATGTACAGCTCACGGGAATAGCCGTAGTCTCCCATGTCAAATGTGCAGACCTCCGGCAGGTCTATGGCAGGTCCGCCTCCTGTAAACGGTGATATGAGCACTATCGCAAGTATTACGTCCAGCAGCAGCTTCATCTGTCGTTTCAGCGGTGTTCCGCCAAATAGTCCGCTTATCACCGCTCCGCCTGCCGATACCGCACATATCGCTGCTGCCGCTGTCTTTATCCTGTCCATTCCTCTCTCACTCCTCCTATCCCATCGACCTCAGTAGTATCGCTGAACATATCATGAACATCAGTCCGTAACATACCAGTATGCACTGTGCTATGGCAAGTCCGCTGTCAAAGCCCCGTATCAGCCGCGCTACTGCCGACGCCGAAAATAACTCCGCCGCTGCTGTCCCTATCCACATCACACAGCGGTATATAAGTATCTCCGCTACCGGCGGCAGCATTATCAGCAGCAATGCCACTATCCCGCCGTATCCTACCGCTCCCCGTACTATCTCAAAGCTGCCGCGTACCGCTGAATATGCATCAGATACTGCTCCGCCTACTATGGGGACTGCTCCCGATATGACAAATTTCGCCGTCTTTACCCCAAATCCATCAGTCTTTCCCGCTATTGTACACTTCAATGTCACGAATCCCGTGAACAGCATCATAACTACCGTTATGCTCCATGTGGTCAGCCGTTTCAGCAGTCCGCTGAGACTTTCACCTGCTCCCTCGGGAAACATACTGCTGCTCACCGCAAGTACCGCTGTTACACTCAGCAGCGGTATCAGATACCTGTCCGATAATGCTACTATCAGCTCCGATGCGCTCAGTACCGCTATGTCATACACTCCTCCCGTTGTGATGCCTCCGCACGCCGCTGAAATTACTGTGAATACCGGCACGAATAACTTGATGAAGCCTCCGCTGCGCACCATCACCGTCAGCGTTTCCTCGTACAGCGTCAATAGCTGCGGTACTGTAACCGTCACCGCCATTACTACGCATACCATGTCGTACATTCCCTCTGTGTCCGTCAGTACTGCTCCCACTCCTGCCCTTACTGCCGACGAGAATACTACTACCGCAAGCAGCGTTCCAAGCAGCCTTATCGGTGCTTGTATCCGCTCCGATACTATGCTTCGTACCCTCTGCACGATGTCGCCCATGCTCAGCTGCCCTATCTCCTTTACCGACAGTCCCGCTCCGCTCTCCCATATTACCTCGTCCGCCTGCCGGTAAAGCTCGTCCTGCACTCCGGTCCCGTGTGCCGTCAGTGCCGGGATAAACAATATCACCAGTACTGTTACTGCTGCCGCTGCTATTACCCTTCTTATCATTTGCCATTCCTCACAATATCTCGTTTATCCGATCCAGCAGTACCCTGAGTACAGGCAGCGTCATGAATATTATCGCTCCCCGTCCCCAAAGCTCCGCTGCCGCTCCGATCGCGCTCTCTCCGCTGTCACGGCATATTCCGCCCGAAATCTGCGTTATGAAGCTCACCGCTCCGGCTTTGAATACTATGGCTATACAGCTATCCGGTACTCCGGATACCGCAAATATCTCACGCAGCTCCTCCAGCATCGGCGCTGCATACCGCATGAATCCTCCCATTATCACCGCGCAGGCTCCAAGCGCCGCAAGCATCGACTGCTCACGGGCATACTGCCTCAGCAATACCGCTATCAGTGCCGCACATACCGAAAATGCCGCCGTTGCAAGACTCTCATTCACCATAAGCCGAATACCGTCTTTACTGTGTCGAACAACTCGCCTATTTCCTGCACTATTATCACTAATACTACGATCAGTCCCGCAAGTGTCGTCATCATCGCCTGCTCTTCACGCTCCGCCCGTTTAAGTACAAGATTCAGAACCGCTACTATTATTCCCGTTCCGGCTATCTTGAATATCAGGTCTATGTCCATTTCTACCTCCGCTATAATACAAGTACCGCCGCAAGTACTCCCGTTAGCAGTCCAAGACTGCGGTACAGCTTTCCTTTCCGCAGATACTCCTCCATTCGCCGGTCTTCAAGCCGCTCAAGCTCCCCGATCAGCACTTCGATCTGCCTGATCTGCCCCTCTGTGTCCGCGCTTCCAAGCACTGATCCGAACCGCGTTAGTATCTCCCTCTCATCATCAGGCAGCTCAGGCTGTGTGTGCAGCGCTGCCGACCAGCTGCTGCTGAAGCTCTGCTCCGGTTCAAATTCCGCCGGAAGCCCCTGTATGAAGCTCAGCCGACCAAAACTGCCGGAGTTCTTCAATAGTCCGCTCAGTGCGTATACGTCCGCACCGTCATACCGTATGTGGAATTCGCATACCCTCATCAGCTCCTCCGCCTGATGACAGACTTCCGTCCTGCGCCGCAGCTGCTCCGACCGCATACAGCCAAAGGCTCCCCCTGCCGCCGTGAACAGTAACGCCGCTATTACCCTAATCAGCATCATATACCCTCCTTATTTCGCGTATCTTACCCGGTTCGTGACTTCCCGCAAGAAATACTGCGTAGGTGAATACTCCGCCGGATATGAGCCGCGATGCTATGAGCCGGCGTTTCAGGTCCCGACAGTCGGCGGCATGTATCGTTGCGGCAAACCTCACTCCGCAGCCGTGTGCCGACAGTATCGCTTCGCAGTCCTCTTCCGTCGCTATCTCATCACAGATTATGTACTCCGGCGACATTGTTCGTATCGCGGAGACTATTCCCTCGCTACGCTTACTGCCCGTTATTACGTCAGTCATTACCCCGACCTCGTTCATCGGTACCCCTCCGCTCATTGCCGCTATCTCTCCGCGCTCATCTATCAGCGTCACCTTCCGGCGCTGTCCCATAAGACGGCATAGGTCCCGCAATACTGTGGTCTTGCCGCTGTTTACTCCGCCGCATATCAGTATTCCTCCTTCGCTGTGCGCCAGACGACTGTATATCGGCTCTGCACTCCCTACGACCTCCCGTGAGATGCGGAAGTTCAGTCCGCTGAATTCGCGGAGTATGTGCTCTGCATTGTCTGAATATGTTCCTGCTACTCCTACCCGTACTCCTCCGTCTATCACAAAGTATCCCTGACGCAACTCACGGGTGCAGCTGTGCAGCGAATGCCGCGACAGTCCCGTTACTATGGCGGTTATGTCCGCCGGCGTTACTGTCATCGCTCCTTCCGGTGTATCTGTCAGGGTACCGCTTCGGGTCAGGAAACTTGTGCGGTCAGGATATACATATGCTGCTGCCTTACAGCTGCGCAGCCTTATCTCACTGAGCTGCTGACGCTCTCCTTTCCCTACCTTTCCCATCGCCGACCGAAGCTCCGCAGTCATATACCGCATTATCGTTTCATAGCTTGTACTGCTTTCCATATCCGCGCTCCTTATCTCTTTCTGCTGATGTTACACTATATGCTCACTGCTGCGCGAATATGACTATGGGGACGCTTTTATACGTCCCCACCAGATAAAAAAACAGCTCCCGTATGGGAGCTGTAATGCGTTTGAAGTTTATTCCTTTACGCCGCCTTCTGCAAGTCCGCCAACGATCTGCCTTGAGAAGAAAGCATATACGATAATAAGCGGTATGATTGAGAGGCTAAGTGCAAGGTAAATAGCACCGTAATCTGTGAACTTATCAGATGCCTGAATTGCAGAGATCATCATAGGAAGAGTCTTCTGATTGAACTTGGAACTGATAAGGATCATGTTAGGTGTATAGAAGTTGTTCCAGCTTGCAATGAACGCAAATATTGACTGAACTGCAATACTTGTCCTCATCATCGGAAGTGCGATGGAGATAAATGTTCTGAACTCGCCGCATCCGTCAATTCTTGCTGCTTCTACGATGGAAAGCGGGATTCCGTTATCCTTCATAGCTGCTGTCATGAAGTATACAACTGTCGGTGCTGCGATAGCTGGAAGTATAAGCGGCCAGTACGTATCTGTAAGGCCGATCTTAAGCATGAATGCTACGAAACCTGCTGATGTTACCTGCATTGGTACCATCATTACTGCAAGGATCATTGTGTATGCTGCATTCCTCAGCTTAAAGGTGTATACGTGTAAGCCGTATGCTGTCATTGTTGAGAAGAATACTGTAAATACGGTACAGAATGCTGTTATGAACAGACTGTTTCTGTAACCTATAAGTACATTATATACTGTACTGTAGTTTACATCCTTGAAAAGTGTCTTGATGTTCTTTACAAGGCTTCCTCCCGGAATAAATGAGATACTGCTCGCGATCTTTGCAGAATCACGTGTTGCGTTGATAAACAGTATGTACATCGGAAGAAGACATATTACACTGAGAATGATACAAATGATAAAGACTGTCCATTCTTTTCTTTTTATCTTCGCAGTGTAGTTTTCTTTGGATTTTCCGTAAACTTTATTCATATTGCTCATACTTAAAATCCTCCAAACTGCTTATCACGTAACTTTGCCTGCTTAGCACTCTTCTTTGTTGCCTTCCTGATCTTGATCTCGTACTCGTCACGCATCGCGTAAAGTGCGATACAGCCAAGAATTACTGTTATGATGAAGAGGATTACTGATGCAGCACCTGCATATCCCATCTTTGGATCTACCTGATCGTGGAAATATTCGTAAATGTAAACCGCAACTGTCTTTAAGTTGTCGCTTACCTTGTTCGGATCCTTGTGATAAAGGAAAGGAATATCGAACATCTGGAGTCCACCGATCATTGATGTTATGAGGGTATAGGATAATGTGGATTTAAGGCTTGGTACTGTTACGTTCATGAATGTCTGCCATGAAGAAGCTCCGTCAACGTTTGCTGCTTCAAATATAGACTTATCGATCTTGAGGATACCTGTCATGAGCAGGATCATTGTGTTTCCGAACCACATCCATGTCTGTATGAACATTACAACGCCTCGTGACTGCCACTTACCGGTTATAAACTTGATAGTATCATATTTTTCCGACAACGGATCCTGTGATACTATATGCATCTTGTTCAGCATCAGGTTTACTACACCCGGCGCGTTTTCAGCTTCACCACAAAGCTGAAGGAAAAGTACAGCGATCGATGCTGCTGTAATGATGTTCGGAAGATACATGATTATCTTGAATATGCCTTCTCCACGAATCTTGGTATTGGCTTCTGTGAACCATACTGCAAGGGCCATGGAAAGTGTGATCTGGGGAATAAAGTTGCCTACCCAGAGTATTACGGTATTCAGAAGTGCTGAAAAGAACTTCTGATGTACCATCTTGATAGCTCTCTTGGAGCTGCCAAAAAGGATCGCTTTATAGTTATCAAGACCTACAAACTTCTCGATTCCTTCGGTTCCATTGCCGTGGAATGATACGATAAAGGTATTGATAAGCGGATAAAACTGGAAAATGAAATAAACGATAATAAACGGCAGAATGAATAAATAGCCATATTTCGCATAGCTGATAGATTTAATTCGCCTCTGTGCAGCTGATGCCATTAACACACACACCTCTCTCAAAGATTCAATTGTTAAATAAATATACACCTACGGAATACCGAGGTATTCCGTAGGAGTAATATAAGTTTTAATAATTAAGCAACAAGAAGTGAATTAGTCAATGTCAAGATCTGTGAGCTGCTCAGAAACGTTGTCCTTGAACTTCTCAACTGTCTTATCCCAGTCACCTGAACCCTCAAGGTACTCTTCCTTGACAGCGTTGATGAACTCTGTCTTAACTGTAGCATCGTAAGGTGTGATAAGACCCTTGAAGTCGATCTGCTTTGCGTTCTCAGCAAGCTCTGCATAGAAGTTCTGGCCGCCGAGGTTGTTTGTGATGTCCTCGTTGAATACTGTCTTAGCATCGATAAGGTCAGCCATTACCTTGCTGTTGTTTACGAACTCAGGCTTGTTTACAGCGTATGCTGCAAGCTGCTTCTCATCAGATGTTGCTGAGAGAATGAAGTCACGAGCCTCTTCGCCGTTATCTGTAGCAGGGTTAACAACGATCCATGTACCGCCCCAGTAGAAGGACTCAGGACCCTGGCAAACTGCCCACTTACCGTATGTTGAACCGTCTACGCCGCCTGCTGCATCAAGGAAGAATCCGCCGAAGCCCCATGTTGATACGAAGTAACCCATGCAGGTATCGTTCTGGCCAGCTGCCTTCCACTCATCTGTCCACTGTGTGTTCTTTGTAACACCGCCGCAATCCCAGAGTGTCTTTGCTGTCTCAGCGAAGTCCTTGCAGAAGTCATCGATAAGGAGCTGATTGTCCTTAACCCAAGGCTGTGTTCTACCACAAGCATATGCCTGCCAGAGACCACCAAGTGTATCAGCAAGTGCTGTCTTGCCGTTTGATGCATCGCTAACTGTCTTAGCTGCCTCGCAGAACTTATCCCATGTATCGATCTTAGCCTGCATCTCCTCAGGTGTCTTTACACCGAGGTACTGCTCAGCAAGGTCAGCTCTGTAGCCGAAGCCGCCTGCTGCTGCCTGCCATGAGATACCCTTACGTTTGCCGTCTTTAGAAGTACCGATGTCATCTGTATAGCTGAAGATGTTCGGGAAATCTTCAGTTGTGATTCCGAGCTTGTCAAGTTCCAGTGTCTTTGTATCATCGTTGATGTACTTCAGTGCCCAGTCAGCTTCGCAGAAGTAAACGTCGAGATCGTCGCCGCCCTTGAACAGGTTGTCGTACTTCTCAGATGCTTCGCCGCCGCCTACACCGAAGTTGATGAAGTTGATTCCCTCTACCTTGCCATCTGCAAGATCCTGAGCGAATGCCTTATAATCTGTGTTGCCCTTCCACTGTGCAAGAAGTGCAGGAACGTCATTTGCGTCCCAAGCAGCTACTGTGAATGTGTCGCCGCCCTTGCCAACTGATGCATCGATCTCACCAGGTGTTACAACATCAGATACAGCATCAGATACAGCGTCTGATGCAGAGTCAACTGCATCGCTTGCTGCGTCCTCTACCTTGCTTGCTGTGTCGTCAACCTTGTTCTCAACGCTGTTGCCAGCGTCGCTGCCGCAGCTTGCGAAAGCTGTTGCTGAAAGTGCCAGTGTAGCAACTAATGCTAATGTTCTCTTAAGTGTGTTCATCAGATTTTCCTCCTTAAAAATCCATATTATATTTTTCCCAAAATATAATATTGTGTAAAAAAATGATTTTCTTCCGGTCCTTGCTTTGGTTTTGAACCCGTCCGGTGAATGTCCTCACTCGGACCCGCCTGACCCCTACAATTTTCCGGTCCCGCTCATTTCAGAGCGTATTACTCAGGACATTGAGTCCGTGTAATCGTTGCCGCAGCAGCTTTGTCCGGGATCTCCCCGTTTTGGCGGAACACCCTTTATCCTGAAGTCTGCCATTGCAGCGATCTCCTGGGACTCAGGCTTACCGCTGAGTCCGCTGTTTTTACAAGGCGGACGCTGCTGCTTTGGTATAATAAAATATACCGTATTTTTCTGTCAAAGTCAAGTTTTGTACCGTTCCTTAATAATATTCGTTATTTTGTACATTAAACTAATGTTGAAATTTAGCAATAATAACGAATTCGGTTACAACCTTGTTACCGTTGTTTTTTACCTTATTTCACATATCCCTGTTCAGCATTTTATACCACTTGCCTAATAATCGCATCTATTTCCACATTTTGCATTATTTTTTATGCATAGTTACATACAATTAATATATCTAAATATACTTATATATTGCACATATTTAAATCAGATTATTAATAATATTTTCATAATGTTGACAACTCCGCGTATCTGCGCAGTATCATCGTTGCATCTGATGCGTCTATTTTCCCGTTTTCGTCCATATCTGCATATTCCTTCCCCGCTGCTGTCAGTACTCCCAATCCTCCCACGGATAGATCTGCATAGTGCATCAGTACGTCTGTGGCGTCCGATGCGTCTACCGCTCCGTCCATGTTTACGTCGCCCTTTTCATAGCTGCCTTTTGTTACTATCCTGAGCTCCGTCTCACTGTCCGGCATTCCTTCTGTGTGCGATGTGAGCGTCAGCCTTCCACCATTCTTTTCTATATCCACAGGAAGGGACAGTATCCCGTTTTCTATCGCCTCTCCGTTCAGCTTTACCTCCGAACGGGTCACCGGCATCACTCTCAGCTCAGCACAGTTCTTTTCTATCACCGCGCTGCACCTGTCCGCACTGTCCCACTGTGGATGTACGTAGTGCTCGATGCCGTCAGTGTCGGTATACCACACGATCAGATCGTCAAGCTGCGATCGCTCCGGATAATAGCTGTGTGTCGTTACTGCTCCGTTTTCCGTCCGCGCCTGTAATGTAACTGCTTCTTCTATTGCTATGGCTCCGGTGTACTCCTGCCATCTGCCCCTGTTTGTCCGGTAGTATATCTTCTCTCCGCTGCCTGACGTTAACTCCAGCTTTTCGCCGTTCCTGACCGGTCCCTCCGGCAGCGAACAGTGTACCGTATCTGTCCTTCGTCCAAGCGCCTTCAACGCTATGTTTCCGATAGTCATTTTCAATTCGCCCGCAGCTAACCGCTCACAGTAGCTATCATACGTCTTCTGCGCTTCCTGTCGGTCTTCCTCTGTTTCTACGCCAAAAAACAGCTCCTTCTTCAACTGTTCAAGTATCTCTGCCTCGTCTTCCTCATCATATTCACTTGTCTCAGCAGATGTGTCTCCCCACTCAATTCCGTCTGCACTGTAGAAGCTCTCACAGCTGCCTGTATACTCCGCTATCTTATCCTTGCCGGAATAAGCGATCATATCATCTGTCTGTCCGTCTTCCCTGACTATGTACAGACTCGACTCTATCGGTATCACATACGCCTTGTCCTTTGCGTACATCTTCATCACTACGCTGAACCGGCTGCCTTTTTCTGCATACGCCGGAGCGTCAAGGTCCACTGTGAAATAGCCGGTATCCTCCATCTTTCCCTTTGTCACCGCTGAGGGCGTTCCCGATGTCGGATCGGTCCCGTCTTTTATTCCCGTGTATACCGTTATCTCGTACTCTGTGTCGGGTTCGGAAAAATGCGTTGCAACTGCGCCGATCATCTGATCCTCCGGCGATACGAATATGTTCGCCATGTATGATGCCGCATCTGTTACGTCATCGTCATGGGCGGACATACGCTGCGTCGCTATGAATGTGTCGTGATGATTGTTTATATCGTATACGTCCTTGTCCTCAAGCTCGTATACAGCAAAATCACTCAGCGCCTTGTCTTCGTAGGAGATCCACATATATCCGCAGTCTCCAAAATTATACCCCCAGCTGTTCTTTACAAGCCACGCTCCGTTGTTCTCAGGCTTGTCTATGAAGTTCTCCGCCGGATAATCATCGTCCCAGCCTACTATTACTACCGCGTGATTGGCTAAACGCCGCGGTTTGCTGCTTCGGGTACAATTATACGTCCGGCTGAACAGCTCCGCGTCCTTCGAGTAAAATGATGCGTCAACTGCACGGCCCGACATGACAAATTCCTTGATACGGCTGTTTATCTCCGCTTCATTGGTGTGCTCAAGGTCGTAGTCGAACTGCCATGCATTGCGCAGGTGATAGTCCGCCGTTTTCTTCAGGTCCTCAAGACGTTCAGTATCCTCAAATACCGACATATCACCGTATGGCATCCGGCTCTCCTTTACCGGTCCTATCCACTGCGACCACAGATTCAGCACTATATTTGTATTTCCTCCGTTGCTCATTATCTGCTTCGGTGCCGCTCCGCCGTTCTCTATCTGGTCTCCGCCTGAATAGGCAAAATAGGCTGTGTGGAACTCCGACAGGTCTGCTCCCGGTACCCTTTCAGCAAGACCTGTCTCAGCACTGGCTATGGACGAATGCGCCCAGCAGGTGCCGTATCCGCTCTGATTCCGTACCGCTGTTACCGGATATTCCGCCCTCATATCGTATTCGGAAGGGTACGCCTCCGTTTTCACTGCGCCCTCTGTTTCGTATACGAGTACCGGCTCGATCGTATCTGCCCCTCCGGTCACTGTTTTGAATACCGGCAGCGGAACTGAAAACTCCGTCTTTACTGCCGGCCCCGCTAACGCTCTCTCCGATACGTTCTCCGGACTGTATGAAAGAAAAACAGCTGCCGCTGTAAGAGCAGCTGCTGCTTTTATTATCCCTTTATTCATATTACCACCGTTCTTTTGACCGCGCCCTGTTTTTCTGTGAAAGCCTGATACCTACAATCTCCTTTATCTGCTCACAGCTATACAGCTCGTCTTTTAATTTTACCTCTATCACCCCGTACCGCTTCGTATTCATCGACTTCGACCGCCGGTACGCTTTAGCCTGCTTGTCTGTCTTGAATACCCGCGCTATCTCAGGTACCCTTACCGAAACACGGTCCGATACTACATACCTGCCGGTCTCACTGTCAAGAATCACAAATGCCATATCTGTTCACCTATCCTAATATTCTGTAGTATAATAGTCCGAACCACTCCCTGACCCAATAGGTCGGAAGCAGATACAGTCGTGTGGGTGCTGATATATTGTACGAACGCATTCCCAGCTTCTCCGCCATCATATCTGCACGGAGCTGATGGAATCCATCTGTTACTATCGTTATATGCTCCGGAAGTCCGTTAGCCTCTATCAATGCCTTCGAGAAACGCAGATTCTCGTTGGTGTCAGCTGACTTGTCCTCCATATATATCCTCTCCGCTGCTATGCCGCGCTTTACAAGATAATCACGCATACACTCTGCTTCGCTCATTACCTCATCACTGCCCTGTCCGCCGGATACTACCACGCTGACGTCCTCATGCTCAGCAAGATATTCACAGGCAGTATCAAGCCTGCGCCTCAGCATTACGGTCGGTCCGTCAGGCCTTACCTTGCAGCCAAGTACAACTACTGTCGTCGTATTGTCTCCGGGAGCGTCGTTCATCTCCCTGACCATTAGAATGCTGAGTACTGCTGCTGTTATGACTCCGGCGCAGACAAGTCCTGCTATGATGCATATTACTGCCTTACCTGCTGCGGTGCTCCACATTGATGCTGCCATTCTTTTAAACGGCGCCCAGAATATGAATATCGCCATGAGCAGCAGACTTACTGCCCCTCCTGCTATGTTGCCTGCGTTTATTATCCTCGCACTCACCGGTGCAAGAAATATCAGAAATAATACTAAAGAGATGAGAGCCGGAATGACCCTCATCTCTGTTTTGTCAATAAAATAGCTCATCAAGTCGTTCCTTTTCCTTTTTTTGATGTAAGCTCAAGTATGCGCTCAAGATTCTCCTCTGTGGTACTCTCGCTGCCAAGATGGGTCGGCACACTGTTGTAGAGTCCGTGAAAATCCGAACCGCCTGTTACGATCAGCCCGTATTTATCCGCTATCTTCCTAAGCTTTGCACGGTAGGTCTTGTTCGCTGAGTAGTGATCCACCTCTACTCCGTCTATCCTGCCTTCCTTTGCAAGCTCCTCAAGCAGAGCCATGTTGTCATACTGCGCCGGATGTGCCATTATTGCAGCTCCGCCGGCTGTATGTATCAGGTCGATAACAAACTTCACATCGGGATACTCACGCTCTATGTAGCAGCTGCCTGTCTTGGGATTGAACAGCTCTGCGTCCAGCTTGCCGTAGAACTCCAGCGCATAGCCGTAGTCTATCAGCGCCCTCATTATGTGCTGCTTGAATATGCTCTTCGATCCTGTTGTGTACTTCAGTACGCTCTCAAGCGTGATAGGATAGCGCTCCATGACCTTTTCGATCATCTCCTTGGAACACTCCCTGCGGATTTCGCATGATTTCAGGCATAAACCCTCAAGCCTCTCCGGTTTCCGCGGATTGTAGCAGAGTATGTGTACCTTGCTGCCCCGTTCTTTGTCCCATGCGGAAAGCTCTGCTCCTTTGAGTATCTTTACGCCTTCCCTCTGACCGATAACTTCGGCGCGGGAAAATGATGCCATTGTGTCGTGATCTGTAATTGAAAGCCATTCGATGCCTGTTCGCTTTGCCTGCGCGATCACGTCCTCTATGCCG
>CADBNS010000054.1 GCA_902796065.1 Ruminococcus flavefaciens | reverse complement strand
TTGAAACTCCTATCGGTGAGGAGGAGGACAGCCACCTCGGTGACTTCCTGCCCGATGATAACGCTCCCGCTCCTGAGGAATCCGCTCATAATACAATGCTAAAGGAACAGCTCAATGAGGTGCTCGCTACACTCACAGAGCGCGAGGCTATGGTCCTCAAGCTGCGCTTCGGTCTCGATGATAATAAGGCAAGGACCCTCGAGGAGGTCGGAGAAAGATTCGACGTTACCCGTGAACGTATCCGCCAGATAGAGGCTAAGGCTCTCAGAAAGCTCCGCCACCCAAGCAGAAGCAAGAAGCTCCGCGATTTTCTCTATTGATCCGATCATATTTTTACTGCCCCGATTTTTCGGGGTCTTTTCTTTTTGCGCGTATTTTCTCAGCTTTACCGCACATAATACCTCTACATCATTTGTGGAGGTGCTTTTTTTATGAATATCTATTTCAATCAGCGCGAATACGCCGCTCAGCTGAAACGCGGCTGCACTATTCTCAAAATAGCTGCCGCTATTACTGCTGCCGCTCTCTTCTTCTCCGCCAGATAGCAATATTCTGTGCCTTATTCGCAATATTTTACTTGAATTATAGACAAACTATTTTTTATGTGATATAATATATATCAGTATAGGTCAGCGGCTCAGAGGCTGCCGCTGACTGCAATTATTCCGGTGACACTCACCGGAAAGGAGTTATTTTATGACACAGCAGGATATTATCGGTCTGCACGACAGACAGACCAGACAAATTATCAGTACCCCAAGTCCGGCTGCTAAAAAAACGTTCTTCTACGTTCAGGAGGCCGGATACCTCGCCGCTCCCGATTTCGCCGCTATCGACCACAGTGATCTCGATTCCTACCTCATCGTCGCTGTTGTCAGCGGTACCGCCATTTTCAATGTTGGCGGCGATTCCTTCTCCCTCGCTAAGGGCGACTGCTTCTTCATCGACTGCCATACCCGTCACAGCTACCGCAGCTCAGATACAGATCCCTGTGAGCTTATGTGGATCCACTTCAATGGTGCTACTTCTCAGCAATACTACGAATATTTCCTGACTCAGTCAAGAAATATCTTCCGCCCACCTTTCTTTGATAAGGTCATATCCGCTATGAATGAGATCATCGAGATCAATACTCAGAAAGCCGCTAACGCTGAGATCCAGACCTCTAAACGCATTATGGATCTCCTTACCCTCGCACTCTCCGTTCAGACTCAGGAGGAACAGTACGACTCTGCCCTTAAACAAAAACTCGCCGCCGTCAACCGCTTCATCGAGGACCACTTCTGTGAGGACCTTTCCCTCGAACAGCTCTCCGCTGAGTTCTACATAAGTAAATTCTACCTCACCCGCGAGTATAAAAAAATCTATGGTAAAACTATCTTCCAGCATATCATCACTGCACGTATCAACTACGGCAAACAGCTGCTGCGTTTCTCCGATAAGTCCGTCGATGAGATCGCTCACCTCTGCGGCTTCAACGATCAGAGCTATTTCGCCAGACAGTTCAAAAAATCAGAAAACCTCACCTGTTTCGCCTATAGAAAAAAATGGAGGGAGTAAATTTGGATACCATTCTTGTCGTAGAGGACGATGTTTCCCTTTGCAGCAGCATCGTCCTTTCTCTCGAATCAGCCGGATATAACGTGCTTGTCGCTCATTCCGCCGCTGATGCCGAAGAACTCTTCGGTAAAGCCAGACTCGTTCTCCTCGATGTCTCTCTGCCCGATGGCAATGGCTTCGAGCTCTGCAAAAGACTCCGCAAGGATATGCCTATCCCCGTTATCTTCATCACCTCTTATGACGAGGAAGCCGATATGATACGCGGTTTCGACTCCGGCTGCGATGACTACATAACCAAGCCTTTCAGGCTCAGCATTCTACTCTCGCGCATTAAAGCTGTCCTGCGCAGATGCGGCTCGGCTGCCGCTTTGCCTGAGCTCACCGCTGTAGAGCAGAAGCTTCTCGACTACCTTGTGATGAACCGCGGTCAGTTCCTTACACGCCAGCAGATACTCTCTTACCTCTGGGACTCTCAGGGTGAGTTCGTCAACGATAACACACTCTCCGTCAATATCAGCAGGCTCCGCGATAAGCTGCAGGACTGCGGTTACGGTGAGATCATTACTAAACGCGGAGTTGGCTACAAATGGACAGACTCGACAAATTCATAAACAACCGCAGCGCTGTTCTGGCTGCTGCTTTATGGCTCGTGATACTTGCTGCCGGAGCTGCCGTTTCATGGTTCGGTACAGCTGCTCTTGCAGACCGGATCATCACCGATCAGAACAATGCCGTCATTGCAGCTGTGGGCGGTGGTAAGTTTGGCACTCTGCCTGATGATGCTGATATTGATGCCGGTCTGGAGCTGCTTGCGCCCTTCGGTGTTACCGCCGATTTGTCTCCGCGTTATGCCGCCCAGTGGGCTCCGATGCGCAGTTCCATTTTCGGTATCGCTTTTACCGCAATCGCTGTTATCGATACCCTATGGTTCGCCGCTGCGCTCTGCCTCCTCTTCCGTACCTATGATAGTATGGAGGAGATACGCAATTGCTGCATCAGTATCGCTGAGGACCTCACCAAAAGATGTCCACTCAATAACTCTCCGGACAGCTGCGAACACCGTCTGGCTGAGAGTATCAACACCATCGCTGTGCGCGTGGATCACTTGAACGCTGACCTCAACAGGTCACACCGCGAGGTGCGAGACTTCCTCACCGATTTCTCCCACCAGCTCAAAACCTATCTCGCCGTTATCCGACTGAACTGTGATATGCTCACAGAGATCGACTCACTTTCTGCCGAACGCCGTCAGCAGCTCGCTGATGAAATGCAGTCCGGTCTCGATGCTATGGAGGAGCTCGTCCGCGAATCGCTGAAACTCGCCCGACTCGATGCCGGCGCTGTGGAGTACAACATGGAACTGTCAAGTATCGCTGATACGTGCAGCCTCGTCCTCCGGCGCCTGGATCCCCTCCTCAGACAAAAGGGTATCTCCGCTTCCGCCGATATTCCCGACGATGCGGTCATGCTCCACGACAGGATATGGCTGTGTGAGGCTATCGAGAACATCATCAAGAATTCTGTGGATCACTCCTGCTGCTCTGAAATCACGATCGCACTCAAGGCTCAGCACGGTCTCACTACCCTCGTTATCGAGGACAACGGAAAGGGTATCCCTCAGAATGCAATACCCGGACTGTTCCATAGATTCAGCAGGAAATCCGGCAGTACAGGTCTGACAAGCACCGGCGTCGGTATGTCTATCGCTTATAAGATAATCCGCGCTCACGGCGGCGAAATCATGGTGTACTCCAGCGAAAATACAGGCTCACGCTTTGAGCTGGGCTTCCTTATGAATGACAGGATCCCTGTGAAATGATTTTTCATGGGGATTTTTACTTTTTATTTACGCCTGAATTAATGTTTTCTTTACATTTATAGTTTATAATAAATACATAAACCGATTTGCTGCTCATTCTCATCAAATTTGCAGTTTAATAAAGGAGAAAAAAATGGAAACTCTTAATGTACAGAATCTTGTGAAGTCTTTCCCTATCAGCGAAAAACAACGCAAGACCCTCGGTACCTCCGAGAAAAGAAAGATCGCCGTAAACGGTATCAGCTTTACCGCTAAGTCCGGTGAAGTGTTCGGCCTTATCGGTCCGAACGGTGCCGGTAAGACCACTACCATGCGTATGCTCGCTACCCTCATTAAACCGGACAGCGGTGACGCACTCTATAACAGCATCAGTGCTGTCAGCTCTCCGGAACTGATACGCTCTCAGCTGGCTTTCCTTACTACTGACCTGAAACCGGATATGAAATCTACCCCCGACCTCATGTTCGACTTCTTCGCTGAGCTCTATCACCTCCCCTCCGATACCGCCGCTTCACGCAAAAAAGAACTCTTCACTGAGTTTGGTATCGACAAGTTCTCACGTACTCAGATCGCTAAGCTCTCACAGGGTCAGCGCCAGAAGGTCTCTCTGGTAATCTCTGTGCTCCATGACCCTAAGTTCGTCATTCTCGATGAGCCTACAAACGGTCTTGATATTATCGCTGCCCGTGAGGTACGTGAATTCATTCTGAATATGAAGGCTGCCGGCAAGTGCGTGATTATTTCAACACACCTCTTCGACCTTGTTGAAAAAGTCTGTGACCGCGCCGCTATGATCATGGACGGCAGGATCGTAGTTAATGATACCCTCGATAACCTCATGCAGGGCCGTCCCCTTGAGGACGCTTTCTACGATATTTATACTCATATCAAGGGGGTGGAATAATATGAAGGATATTTTTATTGTTGCAAAAAAAGAACTCCGCACCTTCTTCAGCGATAAGGTCATCATCATGCAGATGCTTCTGCTGCCTTTCATTATCGTTTTCGGCTACGGTATTCTCATGTCTTCTATGGGTCAGACTGATACTGAAACCACAGACCGCGATACTAAGGCATTTGTTATCAATATGCAAAATGAATTCAAGGACGCTCTCGATACCATCGGTGCTGTCAATGCTCCTGATAACGATGTGGAAAAGTATAAAAAACAGATCGTCGATAAGGACCTCGACCTCCTCATCGTATTCCCTGAGGATTTCTCCATAGCTCAGTCTTCCTCGGATAAGCTGTCCGATATTGAGGTCTTCTATAACGCCTCCAATGATAACTCCTCTGAGCTTTTCACTGAGGTGAATATGCTCTTCACTGCTATGCAGCCCCGTATCTTCACTGTCAATGAGTCTTCTCCGGAGTCCTATAACCTCTTCGACTCAGAAGATATGATGCGTCAGCTCCTCGGCGGTATTATCCCTGTTATGGTGTTTATGGCGGTATTTATGGTATGCATGAACCTCGCTGCTAACTCAGTTGCCGGCGATAAGGAGCACGGCTTCCTTAATACCCTCCTCATTACACCCGCAAAACGCAGCTTCCTCGCCGCAGGTAAGTCTGCTGCTATCCTTGTGGTCGCTGTGATCGCAAGCATCTCCGCTTTCGTCGGCATGGCACTATCCCTGCCGCGTATCGCAGAGTCTCTTGATATTTCAGGCGGTGTGAGCTACAGCGCAGGTGCTTACATATCCCTGCTTATCTGCGTTGTCACAGGAGCTTTCGTCCTCGCTGCCATTCTTATGATAGTTTCTACACTCTCTAAGGACGTAAAGCAGGCTACCACGATCTCCCCTATTTTCCTCTTCATCGTGGTTATCCCCACTTTTCTCAGTACTTCTGAGAGCTTCTCAAAGAAAATCACTGAGCTGGGTCAGAAGAACTATTTCATACCAGTATGGAACTCAATTCAGATGATGAAGGACGTCATCGTGCTGAATTACTCATTCAGCAATGTCCTCATAGTTTGCGCAGTTAATATCATCTGCGCTGTAATAGGCATCTTCGCTGTGGGCAGACTCTTCAATAATGAGAAGATCGTCAACGGCTAAAGATCGAATAGAATGAGAATGAAAGAAGCCTTCTCCGGTTTTGTCCCCGGGGAAGGCTTCTGCATTTATTATTATTCTTCTTATACGTTGAATCTGAACAGTACGATGTCGCCGTCCTGCATTACGTACTCCTTACCCTCAAGGCGTACAAGTCCTTTTTCCTTAGCTGCTGCCATTGAGCCGCAAGCCATGAGATCCTCATATGATATGACCTCTGCACGGATAAAGCCCTTTTCAAAATCAGTGTGTATCTTTCCGGCAGCCTGCGGTGCCTTTGTGCCTTTGGTTATCGTCCAAGCACGTACCTCCTGCTTGCCGGCTGTAAGATAGGATATAAGTCCAAGCAGTGAGTAACCCTCCTTGATGATACGGTTCAGTCCGGATACTTCAAGTCCAAGCTCACCCAGGAACTCATGCTTCTCCTCGTCGGTCATGTCCGATATTTCTGCCTCTATCTGCGCACATATCGGCAGTACTGCGGAGTGCTCCTCGGCTGCTATCACACATACCTGCTTATAATTTGCATTGGTCTCGATATTGTTTATGAAGTCGTCCTCACACAGGTTTGCTGCGTAGATGACCGGCTTCGCTGAAAGAAGCGGTGTGGACTTTATAAGCTCCCTTTCTTCATCTGTGAAATCAAATCCTCGCGCTGACTTGCCGTTCTCCAGATGCGCTTTCAGACGCTCAAGGAAGTCTATCTCCACAAGATACTTCTTGTCGCCCTTTGCAGCCTTCTTTGCCCTGTCGATGCGCCTGTCTATCATCTCTATGTCTGAGAAAATAAGCTCAAGATTGATGGTCTCTATGTCACGCGCCGGATTGATGCTGCCGTCAACGTGGATTATGTTTGTGTCCTCAAAACAGCGCACTACGTGCACTATCGCGTCAACTTCACGGATATCTGCAAGGAACTTGTTGCCAAGTCCTTCACCCTTCGATGCGCCCTTTACAAGTCCTGCTATATCAACAAATTCCAGTGTTGCCGGTGTGAACTTGTCCGGCTCATACATCTCTGCCAGTTTATCAAGTCGTTCGTCCGGTACCGATACGATACCTACGTTTTTCTCAATTGTGCAGAACGGATAGTTTGCTGACTCTGCGCCTGCATTGGTGAGAGCGTTGAAGAGTGTGCTTTTGCCTACATTCGGGAGGCCGACCATACCAAGCTTCATTATTCGATTACCTTACTTTCTTTGTTTATTTTTATATGCGGCTTTTCAGCCTTCTTCATCAGCTGCTGCTGTGAGTTATCTTCTTGTTGTTTACCAGCGAGATCACGTTGGAGTTCTGTATCGTCATATCTCCGCCCTTTGAGCCGATGTCAAGGGGACTTCCGGCAAGTATGCTTATGGATACTGACGAATCGATTATCGATACATTGCCGTCACCGGTGATGTCACCGATTCCTGCCGCAGCATCGCCCTCTATGTCTATGTTGATCTCTGCATTCTCTATGCGCGTATTCAGACTTCCGCCCATCGCGCCGATACACGACTGCTTTCCGCAGCGCATACGTACATCTATACTGCCCTTGTTTATGAGTATGCTTCCTTCGCCTTCCTCAAGGACGCCTATGCCTACCGCCTGTGCAGCTGTACAGGACATGGTTATCTTCGCTGAGGACGTTATAGTAGAGATGCCCTTGAAGCTGCCTATACCGGTTACCTTGTTGCCGGACAGGGTAATGTCAAGCTCGCAGTCCTCTCCTATCTCTATCTCCGCATCTCCGTTGAAGCTGCCGACAGCAAGTCCGTTGTGACTGTACATACACAGCTTGATATTACCGGAATTCAGCTTTATCAGCGACTCGTTCTCGTTGAAGCCTCCGCCGATGCACAATGTGTCTATGCTGTTGCTCACTATCTCCAGTGTGCCCTGCATATCCACAGTTATATCTCCGTAGCTGTGGTCGTAGTCGTTGCCGATGCCGATGCTCTCCGCTGCATAGCAGTCGATAAACAGGCTGCCCTTGCCGGACAGTAACAGCTGCGAACCCATCGGTACGAATATTCCCGAATTGCCCAGCTTGTTTGTCTTTACTACGTTGAGTTCAAGCTGCGAATACTCACCAAGAGCTATCGTAGGCTTGCAGCTTGCACTGATGATATTGACATTCTTCAGTGTCAGCTCACAGCTATGGTTATCCATGATGGATATATTCATCTTGACCGGCTTGTCAGGATCGCCTACAAGGGTCAGTTTGCTCTGGTAGATATGTATGTCGGTATACTTATCCAGCGCCAGTTTCAGTATATCAAGCTCCTGATCGTTCCTTGCTGCGTATACCTTTCTTGCTCCGTCAGGACGGGTCTCAAGGTTAGTCTTGATTATCTCGTCCTTTATCTCCTTTGAGATGCTGTCAAGAAACAGCGGCTTCGGTTTAGAGGTATAATATCCCTGTACAAGGTCAACTCCAAGCCTTATCACCGTTTTCAGCTCCTGCACTGTCTCTACGCCCTCAGCCAGTGATTGCAACTGGTTATCACGGCAGAATTCGATTATCTGCGTTACAAGCTGCTGCTTCTTCAGGTCGTTGTGTATATCGCTGATGAGCGAGCGGTCTATCTTTACGTAGTCCGGCGCATATTTCAGCAGGTTAGAGCTGTTGGAATAGCCTGTTCCGTAGTCGTCTATGGCTAACTGCGAATGTGTGAAGCCGCAGCGCTTGCGTATGAGCTCTATTGCGTGTGAGGTCGCAACTGCGTCCTCAACTATCTCTATTACACACTTCTCAAGCAGTTCTCCGTATGTCAGGTACAGCTCGTTGAAGTCCTCGTCCGTCAGCAGACTGTTGGACATCGAATTGATGAACAGCTTTCGGTTGTTGAAAATCTGCTGGTTCTCGCTGAGCAGCTTCAATGTGTTGAAAAATGTCAGCTTCTCTATGCTGTACAGACTGTTCTGCTTGTGGGCAATGCTGAGTATCTGCTTCGGTGACATACGTATATCGCCGGTAGTTCGCATCAGTGCTTCGTATGCTACGATATTGCCCGTCGTCGTCTCCACGATCGGCTGGAGGTAGTAAGTCAGCATATTGTCCTGCACTATGCGGCTGAATGTCAGTGCATTCTTATAGGAATCCTTCTCGCGGCTGTAGTTCTCCTCAGAGAACCAGTTGATAACATGACGGCGGTCTGTCCGCGCCTCATACAGTGCAAACTCCGAATAGTTCACCAGCATATTGAAGTCAGACGCCTCATTGGGGTACGATGAGCAGCCTATGGACAGACTCAGCTTGCTCTTGTCGGAAATATCGATTATCTCTCCGAAATCATCTGTCAGTACACAGTGCTGGACTGCCTCGTCCATGCTGTTGAGCATATTGTAAATCTGCATCTTGTCGCAGTCCTTGAAGAATACAAACAGCTCATAGTTGGACTTGCTGCCGAGTATCACATTCTCTCCGGCAAAGCTCTTCAGAGCCTCTGCAACTGATGTGATGCAGCTGTTGGTGCTGTCTACCGTCAGGAATGAGCCCAGCTTCTCTATGCCGTTGATGTACAGCGTCGCAAGACAGCAGCTCTTTACTTCCGGCATCATCTGCTTTACCCGCTGTGAAAATGACGGATATGACGGCAGCCGTGTGATCTGATCGTATTCAACAAAGCTCTCTTTGCCGCGGAAAGTATCAAACTGGCGCGTGAAGTCCTGAACAAAGCCCAGCCACTCCTCGCTGCTCTCGTATATGTTCATCTTGATGTACTTAGTCGTACCTCCGTTGGTGAAGCAGTATATATGCTTCTGACCCTCTACCGGACACTTGGATATTTTCTCCAGCAGATTGAAGAATTCAAACTCATTGAGCTTATTGCTGGTACAGGAAAGCATATGGCATGATGCATCATCAAGATATGCAGCCTTATCCTTTGCTATGTAGGTGAATGCGCCTATATTTCCTACAAATTGCTGGAATACCTGCCAGTCACGGCTAAGCTCAGGAGGTTTCTTGGAAAGGTCAAATATACTCATAAACACTCCTTGATCTGCATTTTTAATGCGTCGCTGCGCTTGATGGCGGCAGCTCACCATTTTCAGCACGACACCGTACAAAGACTTAAAGCGGTCTTTGTGCGGTGTTGCCTTAGTTTACGGTTCACATATTATCATTTTAATTATACATCAATTGCGCTCTAAAGTCAACACGAAGTAGCATTTTTTACATATATCCCCACAGATGTGCAAATTAGACTGTTGCTGTCACAGTTGCATTAGTTTGCGCGATATGTTATAATGGTAGGGTCAGGCTCATGAATTATTGCCTGTTATTCTTATTTACGGAGGTGCTTCCTTGGACACTGATAAACTCCTGCTGTGTGCAATTTCTGCCGCAGCTCTCGACCTTTGTATACTCGTTCTTATCATCGCTTCTTACTGCGAGAAAAGATCTGATAAAAAACGCTGGCGCTCTGTATCAGCTGATATGGAGATCGCTGACGCTAACCGCTCTTTTCCTCTCAGCTGCGACGAGATCCTCATCGGACGCCACGCTTCCGCTGACATCCGCCTCGCAGACCTGTCCGTTTCTCGATACCACGCTATGCTCACTGTAGCCGACGGTGTGTGGACTATCACCGATATTGGCTCTAAATCCGGCGTTTACGTCAACGGCTCCCTCGTCAGGGAACGCCGGCTGCATGAGAATGATGTCATAACTCTCGGCAGCAAACGCCTTCTATTCCGCAAAAGGAGGGATAAATAATTGAGTAACCCTGTTTCTTTCATATTCTCCGGCCTCTTCGTGATCCTTGCTCACGGCGCTATGCTGATGAATATCTTCTTCAACGGCAACTATAAGAATACCGGCGATCTCGCTCTGCTTGCAGCTGTGGTGATCGGTCTGGATATTCTGTTCTATATCATTATGCTGTTCTGGAAGCAGAATACCTATACCGTCGATTTCATGCTGATACTTATACTAAATATGAGTACCATTTTCCAGGCAAGCTTCGGCGGCGTTCACATGGATAAGGACGTTATCAAGCATATCATCACCTGCATCGCCGCGATTGCCGCCAGCCGACTCGGCTTCTGGCTCGTCCGCGACTACAGACGCATTCAAAACCGGCGAGCCTATATCTGGGCAGGTATCGGCTTCCTTATGCTCGTTATCCTTGTCTGCTGCGGCAGAAGAAGCATCTGGATCGACCTCGGATTTATCACTATCCAGCCTTCTGAATTCATTAAACCCCTGCTCGTTCTCGCCTGCGCTACTTCTATCAATGAACAGCAGCATAAGCATAAGTTCCTGTCTTTTAATATCGTATGGGAAAATGTCATTCTCTTCGGAGTTGTCGCTGCTGTATGCCTGTTCCAGTGGTGGTGCCGCGATCTGGGAAGTATCCCTACTTTTGCCGCTATTTACGCTTCCGGTTTTCTCCTGCGTATCTGCTACCCGAAAACAAAATTCTCAAAAAAGACACTCATTGCCGCTATTTCTGCGGTAGTTCTGATTTGCGGTGTCGGTATCTACTTTGCACCGGATTACGTCCGCGCCCGCCTCTTCGTTGATGTCTGGAGCGATACCAACGGCGACGGCTATCAGCAGTCACAGGCTCTCATTGGTATAGCAAACGGCGGATGGTTCGGCAAGGGTCCCGGTTTCGGCTTCCTCCATAACGTCTTTGCTCACGAAAATGACATCGTTTTCGCTACCATAAGTGAGGAATGGGGTCTGCTGTACGCCCTCATGATGACCGTGGTGCTGCTGTTCATCTGCTCTTCTCCGCTTATCTTCCCTCCGCGCTCTTACTTCCACGGTACTATGTGCGCAGGTATCTGCGCCGCTATAACTGTGCAGATGGCTCTGAATATCTTCGGCTCCTGCAACCTTATCCCCTTCACCGGCGTAACTATCCCCTTTATCTCCGCCGGCGGAAGCTCTATGGTCACAAGCGGTCTGATGGTAGGTATGCTCATTGCTGCTCAGAATCCGGTGTTCACCAAAGTGAAAAAGAAAAAAAAGCAGGGTAACTCCTTGCTTTCACCCCTTAAACAAAGGAGGTCTGCTTGATGAAAAGTATCAGACGATGCCAGAGTATCATCACTCTCTTCCTTGTCATATTTATCGCCGGTATGTCAGTCCTCGTCATCAAGATCAACCGTGAGGCTCCTTTCTATATGATGCACTCCGATAAGCATGAGCTGGGTATGGTCTATGACCGCTCCGGCGATGTACTCTTCGACGGTCTGCATAAGGGTACCTATGAGGATAACCACTTCCTCGACATCGGCAACCTCATCGGTGATGATTCGGGTCAGATGGAAAACACCCTCGTTGCTCAGAATATCGATAAGCTCAATAACTACAGCTTCTCCGCCGGTCTCGTCCGGGAGGGCGGTAAGGCGGCTATCTATACTACCCTCAACCACGCCGCTAACCGCGCTGTTTATGACGCTTACATGGGCGCAAAAGGCTGCACTGTCGCTTATAACTACAAAACCGGTGAGATCCTTGTCTGCACAAGTCTCCCCTCTATCGACTTCACCAAGGGCTATGAGAATATCGGCTCACTTGAATCCGGTACCCTCTTATCCAAGGCTATGTGCGGCACTGTTCCCGGTTCTACTCAGAAGGTCTCTACCGTTATCTCCGCACTGGAGATCATGGGCCCCGACCTGCTGTTCTCTAAATCCTATAACTGCACCGGTCAGTACACAAACGCTACCGGCGGTACTATCGACTGCCACCAGTCATGGGGTCACGGCGTTCAGAATATCCAGCAGGCTGTGGAAAACAGCTGTAACCCATTCTTCGCTCAGCTGGTGGAGGATCCGGATATGCCCCTTGAACGTATCATTGAGATATACAGAAAGCTCGGCTACGCTGTCAACGACGATAAGCCGCAGTTTCTCGACATTGACGGTATCCAGTGCGACCGCGCTTCCACTACCCTCACAAACTCCTCTGACTTCACTACTCAGTGGGGCTGCATCGGTCAGGGTGATACCCTCGTAAGCCCCGTTCAGCTTATGATGTGGCAGAGTGCTATAGCTAACGGTACCGGTAAAATGACCATTCCTCACCTTATCCACCATGTTACCAATGTATACGGCGATACCTGCGACTGCGCTGTCACAAAATACAGCGATGAGCTCTTCTCACCTTCTACCGCAGAGACCGTCAAACGTATCCTCCTCACTAACGGCGCTAACCACTATACATGGTCTATCCCCAACTACGTCGTCGGCGTCAAGAGCGGTACTGCTCAGGTCATGGACGGTCAGGAGGAGAATTCTCTCCTCGTCGGCTTCCTCAATGATGAACAGCATCCCATCGCTTTCTGCATACTCATAGAGAATAAATTTACCACCGGCGTGACTACCGAACAGATCGCTGTTACCCTCCTCAATGCACTTTGCCAGTGATTAGCAGACTATACAAAGAGAAAAAAAACTATTGTACAAATTAAACAAATTTCACAAAAATTACTTGTATTTCGCTTTTTATTATGGTATAATATAACCATAGACCACCTCCGTGGCGGAGGTTTTATAAAGGAGGACTACTATATATGAAAACTACTATCACAGCTAAAAAAATGCAGATCCCTCAGAACTTTTCGGAATACGCAGAGCCAAGAATAAACTCAAAACTCAGTAAGTTTTTCGGCGACGAAGCTGAAGCTAAGATCGTTATGTCAGAGGTGAAGAATCAGATCATTATTGAGCTCACTGTTAAATACAACAGCCTCATCTTCCGCGCTGAACGTGCGGCTGATGATAAGAAGGTCGCTCTCGACGACGCTATAGATAAGATCATCAGACAGATTCGCAAGAATAAGACCAAAGTCGAAAAACGCCTTAAAGATACCGCTTTCAAGGAGGCCTTCGCTGAGCCTGTGGAGGAAGTCACTGATTATGAGGTAATCAAGCATAAGAAGTTCAAGATGCGTCCTATGGACATCGAAGAGGCTATCCTCCAGATGAATATGCTCAGTCATGAGTTCTATATGTTCACTAACGCCGAAAGCGGAGAGATCAATGTAGTTTATAAGCGCGATGACGGTAATTACGCCGTTCTTGAACCCGATAATCAGTAATACTCATCATATACCAATCACTGCGGGACTTTCGGGTCCCGCATATTTTTTCTTTTTACACCGTATAATCTATTATTACTTGTCAGGAGGGATCACTATAGTTTTCACTTGCTACCAGATGCTCTGGTTCTTCGTTATCTATGCCTTCTTCGGCTGGTGTCTGGAAGTCGTATATCAGGCGGTCGAACACGGCAGATTCATCAACCGCGGCTTCCTTAACGGTCCGTACTGCCCTATCTACGGCTTTGGCGTTATTACCGTCATTATCGCTCTGTATCCACTGCGCGATAACGTCCTGATCCTGTACGCCGGTTCCGTTATCCTTACAACTGCTATCGAACTCATCACAGGTTTCGTCCTGGAAAAAGTTTTCCACCAGCACTGGTGGGATTACTCCGGCGAACGCTTTAACTTCAAAGGCTATATCTGTCTGAAATTCTCTCTGCTCTGGGGTGTC
>CADBNS010000053.1 GCA_902796065.1 Ruminococcus flavefaciens | reverse complement strand
TTTGACATTTGCTTATGCTCCTTGAAATACATTTATGATAAAGGCGGTCTGCGGAGCATTGTCCGCAGATCTCCTTGTCAGCTTATGCTTTTTCCCACTCTGCGGAATCGTGAAGTGCGTTATAGCCTTCTTCGCCTGTACGTATCTTGATAACGTTCTCGATGTCGTAAATGAACATCTTACCGTCACCGTAGTTGCCTGTATAGAGAGCCGATTTAGCTGCTGCCACTACCTTCTCCACAGGTACGGCACATACAGCTATCTCCGCCTTAACCTTCGGGAGGAGGTTCATCTCAACTGTAGTACCGCGGTAGTAGTTGAGCTGACCGTTCTGCATTCCGCAGCCAAGTACGTTTGTTACTGTTATACCCTTTACATCGATCGCTTCCATAGCCTCAATGAACTGCTGGAGCTTCTGCTGCTTGAAAATAACCACGATATTTGTCATTTTCAGTCTGCCGTTAGGTGCAGGAGCGGAGTAGTTCTCAACGACCACTGCCTGATCTACAGGTACAGCCGGAGCTTCGGGAGTACCGACCTTCGCAACGCTCTTTGCATCGTCTTTTGTGTAGCCCTTCATAGAGATGTCGCCCATTGAAGGAGCAAAATCAGCATAAGAGGAAATAAGTCCGTGTTCTGTTACGTCCAGACCGATGATCTCCTCCTGTTCAGAAGCGCGGAGACCGATAGTCTTCTTGATAACTGTGAATACTATGAACATTGTAACAGCTGCAAATCCGCCGATAGCGACGATACCTGTGAGCTGTCTGCCGAGGAGTGCGAAGCCGCCGCCGTAGAAAAGACCTGCAAGCTGACTGCCGTTCTGATCTGCCAGTGAATATGCCGGAACAGTGGGGTCAGCAAAGAGACCGACTGCGATAGTTCCCCAGATTCCGTTCATCATGTGTACTGCAACTGCACCAACGGGGTCATCGATGTGGAGCTTATAGTCAAGGAACCATACTCCGAAGCATACAAGAAGTCCGGAAACGATACCGATGATGGAAGCACCCAGTGCGTTACATACGTCACATGGAGCTGTTACGCCGACCAGACCTGCCAGAGATGCGTTGAGGCACATGGAAACATCAGGCTTGCCGTATTTCAGCCATGTGAATATCATGCAGGTGAAAGTTGCCACAGCCGGAGCGATGGTAGTTGTAACGAATACAGATGCCAGCTGATCGCCGGAAGTGCAGGCTGCTCCGTTGAATCCGTACCAGCCGAACCACAGGATAAAGCAGCCAAGTGCGCCGATAGTGAGGTTATGACCGGGGATAGCGTTGACCTTGATCTCTCCGTCCTTTGTCTTGTGGAACTTACCGATCCTTGGTCCGAGGATAGCAGCACCTACCAGTGCAGCGATACCGCCGACCATGTGGATATGTGCTGAGCCTGCGAAGTCGTGGAATCCCCACTGACTGAGCCAGCCGCCGCCCCAGCCCCAGTGAGCTTCGATGGGGTAGAGAACAGCACTGATAATGCCTGAGTAGATACAATATGATATGAACTTGCAGCGCTCTGCCATGGCTCCGGAAACGATAGTTGAAGCAGTTGCGCAGAATACAAGGTTGAAAACGAAGTTAGACCAGTCAAAGGTTGAATAGCCTGTGAATATATCCAGACCGGGCTTTCCGATAATGCCGCACATATCCTCACCAAGGAAGAGCCCGAAGCCTATGAGTACAAAGACAACTGTACCGATACAGAAGTCCATAAGATTCTTCATAATAATATTGCCGGCGTTCTTAGCGCGTGTGAAGCCTGTTTCCACCATAGCGAAGCCTGCCTGCATAAAGAATACCAGTGATGCGCCGATAAGGAACCATATACCGAATACTGTGCTGTTTGCTCCGTCAAGTGCCTGTTGTAATATTGTCTGTTGATCCATATAAAAAACCTCCTTCAGAAGTAACAGCAAAAATAGCAAAAGGGTGTAGAAGTCCTGAGACTTCATACACCCCTTTGTGTATGGAATTAGCGCTATAAACCAAAAAAGAGAGCTACGGAATAACTCATCCGCAGCTCCCTTGCTGTTTACAATGCCATTATAGCCCTTCAGCAGTGATTTGTCAATAGCTTTTTTCAAATTCGACGTATCGCACATTTTTATTTTCGAGTTAGCAGAAAATAACTGTTAAAAATCTACGAAACTCAAAAAATGCATATATTCGCTATTGACATTTGCACTTCAAAGTGCTAATATAAATGCAGGAACAAAGACGTTTAAGCAGACTATCTGTCTGCCCGGACGTCTTTTTATTTTATCAGTGCAGATCAATGGCGCTCTGCACCTGAAAGGCGAGTGAAAGATATGGATAATTTCAGAAAAGAAGCTCCATATGAGCAGCAAGGGCTTTATGATCCGCGATTCGAACACGATAACTGCGGTATTGGTGCTGTAGTGAATATCAGGGGCGAGCAGTCCAGATACGTCGTGGACAGTGCTCTCACCATAGTAGAGAAACTTGAGCACCGTGCCGGAAAGGACGCCGAAGGAAAAACAGGTGACGGCGTTGGTATTCTCGTTCAGATGCCCTATGAATTCTTTATAAAGGAGACAGCGAAGCTCGGATACAATATTGGCAGCAAGGGCGATTTCGGCGTTGGAATGTTCTTCTTTCC
>CADBNS010000052.1 GCA_902796065.1 Ruminococcus flavefaciens | reverse complement strand
TGACCTTGCACAGCTTTGCATAGACGAAGGCGTAGCAGTAGTAACCACAGGCGCAGGCAATCCTGCGGCATACATACCGGCATGGAAAGAAGCCGGCATAAAGGTCATTCCGGTTATCCCGTCCGTAGCGCTTGCAAAGAGAATGGAGCGTGCAGGAGCAGATGCAGTTGTAGCAGAGGGAACAGAATCCGGCGGACACATCGGCGAGAACACCACAATGTGTCTTGTACCGCAGGTAGTAGATGCCCTTGAGATACCTGTAATAGCAGCCGGCGGAATCGCAGACGGCAGAGGAATGGCAGCAGCCTTCATGCTTGGCGCAGAGGGCGTACAGATAGGCACAAGATTCCTTGCATCAGAGGAGTGCCAGATACACCCCACATTCAAGGAGCTTGTGGTAAAGGCAAAGGATACCGACAGCGTAGTCACCGGACGATACACAGGACATCCATGCAGAAATATAAAGACGAAGTTCTCCAAGAAGCTTGCAAACGGCGAGAAGGACGGCACACTTACACCTGACGAGTTTGAAGAGCTGACACTCGGCTCACTCCGCAAGGCAGTACAGGACGGAAACCTTGACGAGGGCTCATTCCTTTGCGGAGCAATCGCAGGAATGATCGAAGATGTAAAGCCATGTGAAGCAATTGTAAAGGACATCATGGCGCAGGCAGAGAAGCTCCTCGGAAGATAATTACAAATGTCACCGCATCGTGTGACAAATGGCAGCTTCATAAAACGCAGCAGATATGATAATATTGAAACCGTAACAACAGCTTGCGGCTCATATGAATATGGAGGTAAAAGATATGGCAACAGCGATAATCACAGGTGCATCACAGGGAATAGGAGCCTGTATAGCAAAGAGACTTGCAAAGGACGGATTTGACGTAGTGATAAACCACTATCCCAGTGATTCAGATAAGGAGAAGGCACTTGCAGTAGCAGAGGAGTGCCGTGCAATGGGAGTAAAGGCAGAGTGCTATGCGGCAGACGTATCGAAGTTTGACCAGTGTGAAGCAATGGTCAAGCAGGTAAAGGCAGATTTCGGCACGATCGACGCACTGGTAAACAATGCAGGCATCACGAAGGATACTCTGCTTGCGCGCATGAAGGAAGAGGACTACGATACAGTAATCGCAGTCAACCAGAAGAGCGTATACAACATGACAAAGCACGTAACATCAGTAATGATGAAGCAGAGACACGGCAGGATAGTAAACGTATCCTCAGTAGCCGGACTTTACGGCAATCCGGGCCAGATGAACTATTCCGCATCAAAAGCAGCCATCATCGGTATGACCAAGACAACAGCGAAGGAGTTCGGCACAAGGAACATCACCTGCAACGCAGTAGCACCGGGCTTTATCCATACCCCGATGACAGACGTACTTTCAGAGGAGCTGAAAGCAAAGATGCTTGATGCCGTAGCGCTGAAGAGATACGGAGAGCCTGAGGAGATCGCATCAGTAGTATCATTCCTTGTATCCGATGACGCATCATATGTAACGGGACAGGTGATCGAGATCTCCGGCGGACTCCAGATGTAACAGCAGATGCAATAATACAACACAGCACCCGGCAAAACCCACATATACGAAAGGAACATAATATGAGCAGAAGAGTTGTTATCACAGGACTTGGCGCAGTAACACCGCTTGGCACAGGCGTAGTGAAGTTCTGGGAAGGAATAAAGGCAGGCAAACTCGGCATATCATACATAGATATGTTTGACACAGAGCGTACAGGCGTAAAGGTAGGCGGATTTGTCCGTGACTTTGACGAAGCTGATTACTACGACGTAAAGGGCTGTTTTGACAAGAAGGAAGCGAAGAGAATGGACCGCTTCACGAAGTATGCAGTAGTAGCCGCACACGAAGCGATGGAAGATGCAGGAACGGATTTCAGCGACATCGATCCCTACAGAGCCGGCGTACTTGTAGGCTCAGGCATTGGCGGAGTAGACCTTACTCTTTCCGAATACGAGAAATATCTTGAAAAGGGACCCGGAAGAGTATCCGCATTTTATATTCCCATGATGATAAGCAACATGGCAGCAGGAACTATCTCCATGAAGACAGGCTTCCGCGGAGCAAACTTTGACGTTACCACAGCCTGCGCATCGGGAACACATTCCATTGGTGAAGCATTCCGCAAGATCAAGGACGGTTATCTTGACGTATGCATCGCAGGCGGAACAGAGTCCACCAGAGCGGAGTTCACATACGGAGCATTTGCAAATATGAAGGCACTTACAAAGTGTGAGGTACTTGAGAAGGCATCGATACCCTTTGACAAGGAAAGAAGCGGATTCGTACTTGGCGAAGGCAGCGGAATCATAATTCTCGAGGAATACGAACACGCAAAGGCAAGAGGAGCGAAGATATACGCAGAGATCGCCGGCTACGGCGCGACCTGTGACGGCTATCACATGACCTCACCGATGCCGGGCGGAGACGCAGCAGGCATGGGCATGACACTTGCAATGCAGGAAGCAGGGCTCACACCGGCTGACGTAGACTACATCAATGCACACGGCACATCTACCGGTCTCAACGACAAATACGAGACTGCGGCGATAAAGAAGGCATTCGGAGACGAAGCAAACAGAGTAAAGATCAACTCCACGAAGTCCATGATAGGACATCTTCTTGGCGCAGCCGGAGCAGTTGAAGCGATAGTAACAGCGAAGTCCATAGAAGAGGGCTTCATACATGAAACAGTAGGCACAAAGGAGCCTGATGAAGAGTGCGACCTTGACTACTGCATCGGCGGAAGCGTAAAGATGGAAGTACGTGCCGCACTGTCCAACTCACTTGGATTCGGCGGACACAATGCAACGCTCTGCTTCAGAAAAGTCAACGATTGAGGAGGCTTATCACGATGGAAAAGATATATGGTCAGTTCGACCTTGAAACGATAGAGAAGCTTGCAGACATAATCGACAGCCGCGAGTTATCGGAGATAACGATAACAGACGGAGACAAGACAATAACAGTCAAGGGCAAGAGATATGCGGCACCACCGCCGGCACCGGCGATCATACCAATGGGAGCACTGGCAGCGGCACCTCAGCCGCAGGCAGTGCCGGCAGAGAGCGCACCTGCACCGAAGGCACAGGCAGAAGCAGAGGGCAACATAGTGAAGTCCCCTATCGTAGGCACATTCTACGCATCACCCTCACCTGACAAGCCGCCGTTCGTAAAGGTAGGCGACACAGTAAAGAAGGGCGACGTAATAATGATAATCGAGTCAATGAAGCTTATGAACGAGATACAGTCCGAATACGACGGAACAGTAGAGCGACTGCTGGTAAGCGACGGACAGTCAGTAGAATTTGACCAGCCGATAATGATAATAAAGTAATGGAACTGAGGTACATCACTCAGGAGGACATAGAAGCGTGTCACGTAAACGTGACATCGGCAGATATGTTCAGAGAAGCCCGCGAGTACAACATATATATGCATGATATGCGGCAGAAGAAGCTGCGCACGACGGTGGCGTATTTTGCAGTTATCATCTTCAACTTCATATTTATTGCCGGGGTATTCTTTGTGAGCCGTAACATAGGCGTACCGATGCTTATGCGCAGCGCAGAGTTCTCAACACTGGCGATCATACGACTGATATTACTTGCGGCATACATAGTGCTGTTCATATATTTAGTGATAAAGCGGAAGGTATTCAGCTATAAGCTGACGGCAATAATGACGCTGCCGCTGGTATTCTGTGATCTGCGGTTCACGGTATTATTAATAATGAACACGCTGGTATTCCATCTGCTTGAAAAGGAAACGCAGGAGCAGCAGAACACTGCGGGTTATCCGGGTTTTGCGGACCTGCGTATAACATACATACGCGAAGATGAGACCAACGAAGCTGAGAAAGTTGAAGAGCCATACAGCTTTGAGAAGCTGACCTCAGATGTTCACGATATGGAGGAGCTCTGAGTAATTCTTTCTGAAAAATGGAGGGTAAAAAAATGTCAGAAGTACTGATGAACAAAGAGCAGATCATGGAGATAATCCCGCACCGTGATCCGTTTCTTCTCATAGATGAGATACTTGAGCTTGAGCCCGGCGTAAGGGTAAAGGCGAGGAAATACATAAAGGAAGACGACTTCTGGTTCAAGGGGCACTTCCCCGGCTATCCGGTAACACCGGGTGTACTGATGGTAGAGATGCTTGCACAGGCAGGCGCAGTATGTATGCTGTCAACACCTGAATTCAAGGGCAAGATAGGCTTATTCGGCGGCATAGACAAGGCGAAGTTCCGCCGTCAGGTAGTACCGGGAGACGTACTTGATCTTGAAGTAGAGATGATAAAGCAGCGCGGACCCATCGGCACAGGCAAGGGAGTTGCCACAGTAGACGGAGAGCGTGCAGTATCATGTGAGATAACATTCGTAGTAACAGACGGTGACAAGAGCGATAAATAAGCTATCTAAGGAGATAAGCCATAAATGTTCAGAAAAGTATTAATTGCCAACAGAGGCGAGATCGCAGTACGAATAATAAGGGCGTGCAGAGAGCTGGGCGTAAGGTGTGCAGCGATATACTCCACAGCTGACAGGAATTCGCTCCATGCGCAGATAGCAGACGAAGCGGTATGTATCGGACCGCCGGCAACGAAGGACAGCTATCTGAATATGAACGCAGTCATACAGGCAGCGATCAACGTAGGTGCAGACGCGATACATCCGGGCTTCGGCTTTTTGTCGGAGAACGCAGAATTTGCGAGGTTATGCGAAAAGAACGGTATCGTATTCATCGGACCGTCATACAAATCCATAGAGATGCTTGGCGACAAGGCAGCAGCGAAGGAGACCATGAAGGCAGCCGGAGTACCGGTAATACCGGGATCAGACGGAGCAGTAAAGAGTCTTGCTGAGGCAAAGAAGATAGCCAAAGCAGCGGGTTATCCCGTACTTGTTAAGGCATCAGCCGGCGGCGGCGGACGCGGCATACGCCGTGTAGACAGTCCCGACGAGCTTGAAGCGCAGATGACAGCAGCGCAGCAGGAAGCGAAGAATTTCTTTGGTGACGACACGGTATACATTGAGAAGTTCCTGATAGACCCGCATCATGTAGAGATACAGATGATAGCCGACAAGCACGGAAACTACGTATATTTAGGTGAGCGTGACTGTTCGATGCAGCGCCGCAACCAGAAGGTGCTTGAGGAGTGTCCGAGTCCCATCGTAGACGAGAAGCTGCGCCGCCGCATGGGAGAAGCAGCAATAACGGCAGCGAAGGAATGCGGATACTACAATGCAGGAACCATAGAGTTTCTTGTAGACGAGAACCGTGACTTCTACTTCATGGAAATGAACACCAGAATACAGGTAGAGCATCCGATAACGGAAGAGGTCACCGGATTTGACATAGTGAAGGCGCAGATAGAGATAGCCGCAGGGCAGCCGCTGCACGTAACGCAGGAGGATATAAAGCTGCGCGGTCATGCGATAGAGTGCCGAATCAACGCAGAGAATCCGGAGCTTGGCTTCAGACCGTCACCGGGAACGATAACCGCGCTGTACGTACCGGGAGGACCGGGCATACGCATAGACGGAGCGGTATATCAGGGCTACACGATCACACCGTACTACGACTCAATGATAAGCAAGCTGATCGCCCACGGCTCAGACCGTGACGATGCGATAAGGAAGATGCGCTGGGCGTTATCGGAGTTCATCGTAGAGGGCGTAGATACGAATATAGACTTCCAGCTGGAGCTGATAAAGTGTCCGGAGTTCATAAGCGGAAACTATGACATAGGTTTTCTTGGAAGATATATGGAAAAAAACAAGAAGAAATGACAGGGGCGGTGAGATAATTGGGTGAAAGATTAGAGAATTTCTTTGGAGTAGTAAAGAAGCGCTTCAACGGATACAACGAAGAGGACAACCGTGAGACGGTGAAGTGTCCCCGCTGTCAGAGCCTGATACTGCTTGAGCGATACGAGGAGCTGCACAGGGTATGCCCCAACTGCAACTATCACGGCAGACTTTCAACGCCTGAGCGCATAGAGATCACCTTTGACAAGAACAGTTTCAATGAGCTTGACCGTGATATGGTAAGCTGCGACCCCATAGAGTTTCCTGACTACGGTGATAAGCAGCAGGAGCTCCGCGACAAGACGGGACTGCACGACGCCATAACCACAGGAACAGCGACTATCCGGGGCGTAGAGACAGTAGTAGGCATAATGGATTCAAGGTACATGATGGGATCCATGGGAAGTGTCGTAGGCGAGAAGATAGCCCGTGCATTTGAGTATGCAGCAGAGAAGGGACTGCCGGTAATAATGTTCACGGCATCAGGCGGAGCGAGAATGCAGGAAGGTATAGTATCGCTGATGCAGATGGCTAAGACATCAGGTGCCGTACAGCTGCACAGTGAAGCGGGCGGACTGTACATCACAGTACTGACCGACCCCACCACAGGCGGAGTAACAGCGAGCTTTGCGTCACTTGGCGACATAATCATAGCAGAGCCGAAGGTACTGATAGGCTTTGCAGGACGTCGGGTAATAGAGAGCACCATGCGTCAGAGGCTTCCTGAGGACTTCCAGCTTGCTGAGTTCATGCAGGACAAGGGCTTTGTGGACATGATAGTAGAAAGAAAGAAGATGCGCAGCACACTTTCACATCTTCTGAAGCTGCACGGATACACACCGAAGGAGGTCTGAGGGATGGACGACAAGAAAACAGCGTGGGAGCGGCTTCAGCTGGTCCACACGAAGGGCAGGCCGACGATACGGGATTATATACCGCTGATATTCACAGATTTCTACGAGATGCACGGCGACCGTCATTTTGGTGACGACCACGCGATAATCGGAGGAATAGCGCGGCTTGACGACAGACCGGTAACGATAATCGGACAGGTCAAGGGCAGGGACATCAACGAGAACAAGGCTTGTAATTTTGCAATGCCGCTGCCGGAGGGCTACCGCAAGGCGCTGAGGCTTGCGAAGCAGGCAGAGAAGTTCCACAGACCGGTGATATGCTTTATCGACACACCGGGCGCGTATGCGGGAATGGCAGCTGAGGAGCGCGGACAGGGCGAAGCGATAGCGAAGAATATAGCAGAGTTCATGAGACTGCGCACGCCGGTAATATCCATAGTGCTTGGCGAAGGCGGAAGCGGCGGAGCATTGGCGCTGGGCGTATGCGACGAGCTTGCGATGCTTGAGAACGCGCAGTACTCAGTAGTATCGCCCCGTGGATTTGCGAGCATACTATGGAAGGACGCATCTCGTGAAGAAGAGGCTTGTAATATAATGAAGATAACCGCCGAGGACATGGTACGCCTTGGGGTAGCAGAAACTATCATACAGGAGCCTCTGGGCGGCGCACACAACGATTTAGACAAAATTTCAGAAAATATTAAAGAATATTTGTCACTCAAAATCGCAGAAAAATGTGAAAAAGATATTGACGAATTACTGAAAGAACGTTATACTAAGTTTAGAAAAATCGGTGAGTTCACAGAATGACATCCGATAGCTCTCCCACGGTGTGGGATATAAAGAAACAGGAGGAATATATTATGGTATTTGATAAGATCAAAGAGCTTATCGTTGAGCAGCTTGGCGTTGAAGAGGACGCAGTAACACCAGAGGCAAACATCCAGGATGATCTTGGTGCAGATTCTCTCGACGTTGTTGACCTTATCCAGACTATCGAGGATGAGTATGATCTCTCAATCCCTGATGAAGCTGTAGAAGAGATCAAGACTGTAAACGATATAGTTAACTACGTAGAAAAGAATACAGACGCTGAGTAATAGCGGGCTGTACAGATCCCCGGCGATCAGCCGGGGTATTTTTTTGGGTAAAAGACAATGAGTTGTAATATAGAAATAGGTATAATAGAAGAGATAGACAAGAGCAGGGACTACTCCGTCACAGAGAGCGGAATTAGTTATGCGGAGCATATCAGGAGTTACGGCTGCATCTCCATACCGGATGAGGAGCTGAGCGGACTGATAGCCGCAACAGTCAAAGCGGAGCTGCCTGTGAGCTTCTGCACAGTAAGCAGCGAACACAGCGCAGGCATCGACCCATGCGGAGTCACACTGATTCCGCCGTCATCAGCGGAGAAGCTGCTGCCGATGCTCGAAGGATACAGCGGAGCTGAATGGTATTCCGGACTGGCAGAGATCTGCCGCAGATCGGCAACTGAAGGCAAATACATGATAATCTTCGGAATATGAGAACCTGTCCACATAGGGTGAGGCATAACTGTATAAAATACCACTTGCAATTATCACTTTAACGTGATATAATATAATTTATAGGATTTTTTGTATCACACAAGGGAGATATATGAAAAAGATTACTATTATAACCGGTCATTACGGCTGCGGAAAGACGAACTTCTCAGTAAACCTTGCAGTAAAGGCAGCAGCAGAGGGACGCTCCGCGGCGATAGTGGACCTTGATCTGGTAAACCCCTATTTCCGCACAGCTGATTTCCGTCAGATGTTTGAGGAAAAGGGAATAAAAATGATAGCGCCGGATTTTGCCAACACCAACCTTGACGTACCATCGATACAGTTCGATGTCGAGCAGCTTGTGCGCAGTGAGGATTGCCTGATAATAGACGTAGGCGGCGACGACGCAGGCGCAACAGCACTGGGAAGGTATGCAGAAGCAATATCCGAATTCAAAGATGAGATAGATATGCTGTACGTATTCAACCAGCGCCGCACGCTGACAGCAACAGCAGAAGAAGCTGCGGTACTGATGTATGAGATAGAGACAGCAGCCCGGATGAGGCACACAGCGCTTGTGAACAACACCAACTTAGGCAATGAGACGACAGCTGAGATAATCAGGGAGTCAGAGGGATTTGCAGAAGAAATATCCGCGAAGACAGGGCTTCCGCTGGCGTACACTACCTGTCCTGAGGGCATAGCATCACAGCTTACGCGCAGTGACCTTTTTCCGGTGAAGGTATACGTCAGACCGGTGTGGGAGCAGTAATGCACCCACAGAGATACCTCAGGCAGATCCGTGGATCCGGACCGCGCCTGAGACCATAAACAACACCAATGCGAAAAGGAAAGGGAGTGTAAGAATGGCAAAGATGACAGTAATAACAGAGCGCTGCAAGGGCTGCGGACTCTGTACAGCAGCCTGTCCGAAGAAGATCGTTGCCCTCCAGAAGGAGAAGCGCAATAAGAAGGGCTACTTCTACGCAGAATGCACCGACCAGGACGCCTGCATCAGCTGTGCAATGTGTGCAACGATGTGTCCTGACTGTGCTATCATCATCGAAAAATAACGACAATCGGAAATTGAAAGGAGCTGTTTAGCTTTGGAAAGAAATCTTATGAAGGGTAACGAAGCTCTGGCTGAAGCTGCTATCAGAGCAGGCTGTAAGTGCTTCTTCGGATACCCGATCACTCCCCAGACAGAGCTTGCTGCATACATGGCAAAGCGTATGCACAAGGCAGGCGGTGTATTTTTACAGGCAGAGTCTGAGATCGCAGCTATCAACATGGTACTTGGAGCAGCATCAACAGGCGTAAGAGCAATGACATCATCATCTTCACCCGGAATCTCACTGAAGAGTGAAGGTGTATCATATATTGCAGGATCAGATCTTCCTGCTGTAATCATCAACGTAGAGAGAGGCGGCCCGGGACTTGGCGGAATCCAGCCATCACAGGCAGACTACTGGCAGGCGACCAAGGCACTTGGCCACGGTGACTTCCAGCTTCTGGTATACGCACCCGCATCAGTACAGGAGATGGTAGACTACGTAGTAAAGGCATTTGACCGTGCTGACAAATATCGTATGCCTGCAATGATCCTTGCAGACGGACTTCTTGGTCAGATGATGGAGCCTGTATCCTTCCCTGAGATCAATCCTGACGCATACGACAAGAGCAGCTGGGCAGCAAACGGCCACAAGAACAGCCGTGAGCACCACATCATCAACTCACTGTACCTGAAGCCGGACGAGCTTGAGAAGTCAATAGTAGACAGATTCAAGAAGTACGACATCATCAAGGAGACAGAAACAGAAGCAGAGCTTTACCTCACAGAGGACTGCGATATACTTCTCTGTGCATTCGGCGCAACAGCAAGAGTAGTAAAGTCGGCAGTAAACTCCGCAAGAGAGCTTGGCATCAAGGCAGGACTTTTCCGTCCCAAGACACTGTGGCCATTCCCTGTAAAGGAGATCAACGAAGCAGCGAAGAGTGCGAAGGCACTGCTGAGCGTAGAGATGTCCATGGGCCAGATGGTAGACGACATCAAGCTTGCGATAAACTGTTCAAAGCCTGTTGGGTTCTACGGCAGAACAGGCGGCGTAATCCCCACACCTACTGAGGTTCTGGAGGAGATCAAAAGGATCGGAGGTACTCTGTAATGGCTGTAGTATTTGAAAGACCGAAGTCACTTATCGATATTCCGACACATTACTGTCCGGGCTGCACACATGGTATCGTACACCGTATACTTTGTGAAGTGATCGATGAGATGGGCATAGAGGGTGACACAATAGGCGTATGTCCGGTAGGATGTTCAGTAATGGCATATGATTATTTCAACTGTGACATGATCGAAGCCGCACACGGAAGAGCACCGGCAGTAGCAACAGGAGTAAAGAGAACAAATCCTGACAAGTTTGTATTCACATATCAGGGTGACGGAGACCTTGCAGCTATCGGTACAGCAGAGACAGTACACGTAGCAACAAGAGGCGAAAACATCGTAGTCATCTTCATCAACAATACAATATACGGAATGACCGGCGGACAGATGGCACCGACCACACTTCCCGGACAGGTGACCCAGACCACACCATTCGGAAGAAGTCCGCAGCTTGCCGGCTATCCTGTAAAGGTATGTGAGATGCTCTCACAGCTGACAGGAACAGCATATGCAGAGCGAGTAGCAGTAGACAGCGTACCGCACATCAAGGCAGCTAAGAAGGCGATCCGCAAGGCATTTGAGAATCAGAAGGCAGGCAAGGGCTTCTCGATCGTAGAGGTACTTTCCACCTGTCCTACAAACTGGGGTCTCACACCGCTGGAGGCAATAAAGAGACTTCAGGACGAAATGATCCCATACTATCCGCTTGGCGTATACAAGGACGTAGAAGAGGGAGTATTCCCTGCAGAAGGAGGTAATGAGTAATGGCAACAACAGAGATCCTTCTTGCCGGATTTGGCGGACAGGGAATATTATTCGCCGGAAAGATACTTGCTTACTGCGGACTCATGGACAATAAGGAGCTTTCATGGCTTCCGTCCTACGGCCCTGAGATGAGAGGCGGAACCTGTAACTGTTCAGTATGCATTTCAGACGAGCCTATCGGCTCACCGCTGGTACTCACACCTGATCTGCTGATCGTAATGAACCAGCCGTCATTTGACAAGTTTGTAAAGGACGTAAGACCTGGCGGAAAGGTATTTTTCGACAGCACACTTATCGAAGCAAATTGTGACAGAACAGATATAGAGTTATTTGGCATACCGTCACAGCAGCTTGCAGACGACAACGCACTGAAGGGTGGTTCAAACATCATACTTCTTGGCAAGCTGTTAAAGGAGACAGGAATCTGTTCACTGGAGACAATGCAGAAGGCAATAGAGAAGGTAGTACCGCCGAAGAAGGCAGCACTTATCCCGAACAATTTCAAGGCAATAGAAATTGGAATGAACAACTGATAAAGGCAAGGCAGATACGAAAAGTATCTGCCTTTTTTATTCTGGCATAATGAAGTTGACCTGCAGGAATCAATATGATATAATGAATGCAACAGCATTTTATTGCTCCCCCAACTAAAATTTGCCAGAAAGGCGAATTTTAATTTGGGGAGCAATATAAAGGAGAAAAAATAAAAATGGAGAGACTAAAGAAGCTGTTCGGAGGAACAGACCTGACATGGAAGAAAGTCATACTGCTTGCGATAGCAGCGGGGGTATACACAGCGATAATGGCGCTGCTGCCGATAACGAAGGACACATCATTTGCTGACATAACAATATCCTTTGAGGTATGGATACTATTCGGCATATTCATCATAATGAACAGCAGGACGCCGCTGGATTCGGGCCTTAAATGCTTTGTATTCTTTCTGATAAGCCAGCCGCTGGTATATCTCATACAAGTGCCGTTCAGTGAACTGGGCTTTGGAATATTCAGCTATTACCGCTACTGGTTCATCTGGACTATCCTGACGCTGCCGATGGGCATCATCGGACACCTGATGAAGCGCGGCAAATGGTGGGGACTGCTGATACTGACGCCGATGCTGATATTATTAGGCATACACTACGAGATGTTTCTTGCGAAGACGATATACTATTTTCCGCATCATCTGCTCAGCACGATATTCTGCATAGTGACGCTGCTGATATATCCGGCAGTGATATTTGAAAGCAAGAAGATAAAGGCAGCGGGACTGATAATTAGCGTACTGATAATAGCGGCAATGACGGTATACGCATACATGAACCGTAGCGTATACAACACAGTACTGTTATCGAACGGCGGAGAAGCCGGAGCTGAATTTGACGGCAGCTGCACAGCGTATCTGGAAGACAGCCGATACGGTGAAGTAGAAGTAGTCTATAATGAAGCGATAGAGAACTACATGGTGGAAGCGGAGCTGAAGCATGGCGGAAAGACTGCGCTGATACTTGAGAGAGCAGACGGAACGAAGGAGATATACGATCTGAACATACGCTACAGTGATTATGACATAGAGAAGAGATGAAAGGAAAAGCCTGAGACCGGCGCAGAAAGCTGATCTCAGGCTATAATTTCAGGCAGCACCGCACAAAGCCGTCAGACGGACATAGTGTGGTGCTGTCGTTATTCTATCTGACGGGCGAGGAACTGAGCAGCGGCACTGATGAGGCTTTTCTGCAGGTCAGAGACCTCGGTGAACTTATCAGACGTAAGAAAGACCACAGCGCCGGAGACATCGCCGGCGGAGATAATAGGGACGGCAGCGATAGCAGTTCTTTCGCAGCCCTCTGCAGGGAAGAAAGAGTTAGTACTGCCATTGGAACAGAAGAACTGTCCCCTGCTGTCCATGAGTTCAACCAGCTGAGCAGACGCGCGTTTATCGATGATCTCCTTTTTGGGGATACCGGAAGCAGCGGCAGCGTGGTCCTTATCGAACACAACAGCCGGACAGCCGGCGATCTTATGCATAATTTCTGCAACATACTGAGCATTCTCGGACATTTCGCTGATAGCGGAATATTTTTTGAAGATGACCTCACCATCGCTGTTGGTATAGATCTCCAGAGGATCGCCCTCGCGGATGCGCATAGTGCGTCTGATCTCCTTAGGGATGACGACTCTTCCGAGATCATCTATTCTTCTGACGATACCAGTTGCTTTCATAAAAAAAATACCTCCGAAAAAAAGATTGCGGTAATATTATCTGCGAAAAAGGCAGAATTATGCTTAGAACCTGTCCACATAGGGATTCATGCACGTCTTTTCGTCAAATTTTGCCGGTGACTGCGTTAAGGCAACACCGACAAAATTATGCC
>CADBNS010000051.1 GCA_902796065.1 Ruminococcus flavefaciens | reverse complement strand
TGGCTTCCGTTTAATTCTATCGGGCCATTAGCTCAGTTGGTTAGAGCATCCGGCTCATAACCGGACGGTCTGGGGTTCGAGTCCCTAATGGCCCACCAAGGCACCTGCAAATGCAGGTGCTTTTTTTTATCCCGATTGTTTTAAAAAAGAAGTTCATTTGAGCATATGTTATAGTTTACTGAATGTAAAATACGTTCCGGATTATACAGCATTTCGTAGCAATATAATGCGCTTTTGATGATGATTATTGTTATTATGACAGTTTTATGAAACGCGGCTATTTCCCTTCTTGACATGGTCGCGCGTCTCATTTATAATAATATTTGAACATTTTGTAAATGTGGTTTTTGTGAATACCATTGCAATATTGTTCAGATATTTGAGTATGGAGATGATTAACAATGCATCAAAAGAACAAGTCTGGCAAACGCCTGCTTAGTGGAATTCTGAGTACGGCTCTGCTGGCGAATTTCTGTACTGTGATGCCTGTAACAGCATTTGCGGCTGAGACGGATAGTTCAGAGATTCAGAAGTCTGATGCTGATGGCCATCGTTATCAGGTATTCGATACCTCGATGAGTTGGACAGACGCTGAAGCGTACTGTGAGAGCTTAGGCGGCCATCTTGCAACGATCACCTCGGAAGAAGAGCAGAAGTATATCGTGGATGATCTTCTTTCGACTGGTACGAAGAATACCTATTTCATCGGCCTGTCGCGTGACACCGCAACTGCTGAATGGAATTGGGTAACAGGTGAAGAGTTTGATTTTACAAACTGGGACGTTGGTGAACCGAACAGCACAGCCGAGAATTACGTGCATATGTACTGTAATATCGGCAGTATTGGCAAATGGAACAACACCTATAACTTCGAGGAAGGCAACTGGGCATATTCTACTTCCAACTGTGGATTTATCTGCGAGTGGGAGGAGGCTGATTCACCAGTTGTTGTAGAGAATAAGATGAAGAATTATGCATTATTCTCGAGAAGTGACATTAAGAACTTTGGTTTCTCAGGCTGGAGGAGCGTGATCAACGGTAATATTTACACTGGTTCTTCCTTCACCTACAGTGGTTCGGAGCTCTATGTCAATGGTCGTGTTGATGCAGCCGGTTCGATCAACACTAACGGCTGGAAAATGGAGATCGACGAACGCAACGAGAACGTTGACCCTGTAGGTCTTATTGATTACGACCAGACTATCCACAATGACGCACAGCCATATGATTATTTTGAAGAAAGCCTTGCGTTTGTTGAGGATACAACTGTTATCAACAGGTCGATCAAGGCAGCCGGCGATATAGTTATAAGCGGAACTACTTTTGAAGGAGACTGCTACATTATTGCTGACGGCAATATTACATACAATATTAATGAGCTGGATACAAAGGGCAGAGTTTTCCTTTATTCACGTAACGGAAACATAACCCTCAATGGTACATTTATCAACTTCAACGGCGGCATCTATGCTCCAAACGGTAATGTTTCATTCAATACCTATAAGACTGACCTCACGGGATTTGTCTGGGCTGACAGTATTACATACTGTGGAAGCATACTCAACGTCAACGGTGATAACTTTGACCTTCTTGAGCCAAGATCAGTGATCAAGACTTATACTATAGATGAGGACTTTGATGACGGTGAGTTCAGCGGACTTGGTCTTGACGTTCCCAATGAGCTGACTCTCGATCCTGCTGCTATGGGATCATCACCATCTTCTGAGGCAGTATACGGTGATACAGAAAATGGCAAGGGAGTTAAAGTAACTTGTGTTACCGATAAGTCTGCTGTAGCCGGCAAGGGTGACAAGGTAAATGTAAAGTACGGTCTCAGCGGATTTGGTGAGGCAGATGTCTCAGAGAATGCTGTAGATCTTATTATAGTAGTTGATGAGTCCGGCAGCATGAAGGGCGATCGTATGACAAGCACCAAGGCTGCGGCTAAGCAGATCATCTCACAGATGAAGGATAATGACCGCTGTGCAGTTGTTGGATTTACGACCAGAGCTACAATAAAGCAGGATCTCACATCTGATAAGACAAAACTGGAAGGCGCAGTTGATGCTTTGGTTGCTTCCGGTGATACCTCTATTTATACCGGTATTGATAAGTCGATCGATATGTTCAAGGAGCAGAGTGATGACAAGCGTCAGAAGTACATAATTCTTCTTTCTGACGGTGAGGATCACAGTACTGACCGTTCACTGAATTCTGCAAAGAATGCCGGTGAAGCTGGTATACGTATCTTCTCACTGAAGATAGGCTCCGGCACACTCCAGATGCAGAATATCGCTATCAACAGCAACGGTATCTATAAGAATGCTCCATCAACAGAGGATATTGTCAAGATCATGTCCTATTTTGCATCTGAGGTATTCAATGTAGCCGGCAGAAACACTACATTCAAGACTACGATCCGCGATGCAGCATCTGTTGACGTTGCAGCTATCACACCTGCACCTTCAAAGGCAACTGAAAACGAGGACGGAAGCCTTACACTTGAATGGAATATCGACAGAATAACCATAGACGACAAGAAGGAGATAAATATCCCTGTAACTATCGCTTCTGACGTTGAAGGCTTTGCTGATATTCTCGACAGCACATCATGCGTTTACTATGACCGCAACGGTAAGCCTAATGTAGTATACGCAGATGATATATCTCTTCCTGTAAGCGGCTATGCTGAAAAGGGCAACTGGACAGTTGTATTCGACAGTGAGCGTGAAACTGTTGAGTGGGATAGTATCTACTGGAACGGCAGCAGATATGGTGACAGCACTATTTCTGTAAGTGTTTCAGCAAGTGATGACGGTGAGAATTTCTCTGCACCTGTGGCTGTTGAGAACAATGAGCCATTTACTGGTGTAAAAGGAAGATATGCCAAGATCAGCGTGGATATGACAGTATCTTCCGATGGCAAGACACCTGAGCTGTACGATCTCACCATTGTTTCAAAGGACGCAGTATCAGGAGAGATGACTAACGGCAAGCCAGCTGTATCCATAGCATCAAAGGGCAGAACAAAGGTCGGCATTCCGATGAAGATGAGAGCAGTACTTTCGGACGACTGCCTGAAGTCAGGTATCACAACATCATGGAGCTGTGATGATGAGAACGTAAAGATCTCTGATCCTTCCAAGCTCATCACATCAGTGATCTGCACTGAGACCGGCAGCTATGATATTACCTGCACAGTAAGTGACGGTGAGAATACCGTAACGAGTGTCAAGACAATCGTTTGCGAGCCTGCTGACAGCTATGCTGACATCGATCCTGAGCATCAGGACGAAGCCGCAGCTCCTGAGATAAGAGTATCTCTTCCTGAGTACGCAGACAAGAAGGAGAAGATCAGTGCGAAGATCGAGAAGCTCAACGATACAGAGATCTCATGGTATTCTGTTATCTTCAACAATAACACCTCAGTTGACGTAACAGACGACGGGGAGTTCACACTGACCATGCCCAACAGCAACGGCAAGTACAAGGTAGTAGTAAGAGCCTTTGACTGGTCCGGAAAGTCTGACGTCAAGGAGTATGAGATCACAGTTGACAGCACAGCAGCTGCTGTAAACATCATTCCTTCATCAGATGAGGCACTGATAGATTCCGAGGCATATTTCAAGGTATCAGTAGCCGGTGCACATAAGATAAAGGAACTGGCATATACCCTTAACGGAAAGCCTGTAACTATCCCTGAGGACGGCATCGTGAAGATCGATACCTCAGCTGAAAAGGAATATGTCCTTGAGGCACACGGCACAACCATCAACGATAAGGAGATCGCTGCTTCTGCAAAGATAACAGTGATCGATGCAGATGCAGAAAAGCCGGTCGTTAAGATCAGCTTTGACAAGAAGAGCTACAATGAGAATCAGAATGCAGTTGTAACAGTAACAGCTGAGGACAATGTTGGCGTAACTGATCTGGTCGTACTTCTGAACGGCAAGGAGATACAGCCTGACAGCAGCGGAAAGTTCACTATATCAAAGATGAAGCTGGGTGATTACACCATTACAGCTACAGCATCAGATGCAGCCGGAAACGTAGGCACAGCGTCTGAGACAATCACTGCAAAGGACGTAACCAAGCCTTCTGTAACACTAATAGCAGATAAGACAGCTGTAAAGGTCGGCGAGAGTGTAAATATCACATTTGCTGCATCTGACAATAATACTCTGGTATCCAGGGAACTTCTTGCAGGCACAGATCCGCTTACAGTATCTGCTGATGATACAGCAGTATTCACTCCTGATGCAGCCGGAAGCTACGTTATCAAGGCAACAGCAGTTGACCAGTCCGGCAACAAGACAGAGAAGAAGATAACTATCAAGGTAACCGATCCTGATACAGTTGCTCCTTCTGTAGAGCTTACATTCGATAAGGATACATACTTTGAGAAGGACGACGTAACAATAACTGTCAAGGCATCAGACAATGTAGGTGTAGTAAAGACAGTACTGCTTGTTGACGGCAAGGAAGTAACACTTTCAAAGAACAATACCTACGTAATCTCAAAGGCTGAGCTGAAGGAGTATGAGGTCACAGTCAAGGCATACGATGCTGAGAACAACGAGGGCAGCAAGACAGCTTCAGTAAAGATCAATGAGGCAAAAGCGCCTGAGATAACAGTAACCTTTGATAAGGAAGTATATAATGACGGTGATTCTCTTGATGGTCTTGTAACTGTTGAGGGTCAGTCTGAGATAACCACACTTACAGCAACACTGAATGACAAGCCTCTTTCCATTGAAAACGGCAAGTTCACTGTATCTGATATGACAGCAGGGGACTATGTGTTTGCATTTACAGCAGAAGATGCAAGAGAGAAGACAACTACGGTCAAGAAGACTATCACAGTTCTTGACAAGGAGCATCAGACTGATGAGAAGCTGTTTGCTGTAGTTGACGGACTTGTAAAGCTGGGCAATACCGCTGAATACAAGGTAGTTGCAGCAGATGACATCGACAAGTCAACGATCAGTGTAACACTCAACGGAAAGAAGATAGCTCTTACAAAGGACTATACCTATGCATTCAAGGGAGAGAAGCTGTTCGAGAATGAGTTTGTACTCACAGCTTCAACCAAGAGCGGTGAAGAGCTCACATACAAAAATACAGTTGTTGTATACGAGACAGATAAGCCTGAACTCAATGTCACACTGAACAAGGCAACTGACATTCAGGAGCACGATGACATTGTAGTAACTGTAAAGGCAGAGGACGTATCAGGCATCAAGAAGATAATGGTACTCTTCGACGGCAATGAGATGGAGCTTGACAAGAACGGTCAGATATTCCTGAACGATTTTGATATGAAGCCCCACACAATGATATTCAGAGCATGGGATAACTTCGGCAATCTCAGGTCAAAGCTCCTTACCTTCTATCTTGTAGAGAAGGAAGTATCCGGCGGCAGCTCAATATCAGTCGGCGGAGAAGATAGTGAAGATATTGATTCAAAGGCTCTGAGCGCAAAGATAATCATGCCTGAATCAGAGTCTGTAATATCCGGACCCACATACATTATAGGCAATGCAAGCGGAACTGAGTTCACCAGCTACAAGCTGGATTACCAGTCAGCAGCAGGCGGTGACTATACTCTCATTTCAGAGGGTACAAGCAGAGTAAACGGACAGTCACTTGGCGAATTTGATCCCACAATGCTCAGAAACGGCATTTATAACATTCGTCTGCGCGTATGGGGCAAGGACGATGTAGTTATTTCTGATGAAGTAACAGTATCAGTAGAGGGACAGATGAAGATCGGAAACTTCTCCCTCAACTTCCAGGATATGAACCTGAACGTATCAGGAATACCTGTAACAGTTATCAGAGGCTACGACAGCAGAGACAGAGCAGTCAGCGGAGATTTCGGCTACGGCTGGAATATCTCCACTATCGGAGCAACTATCACAAAGAGCTGTGATCTTGGCAGCAACTGGACCAAATCCGGCACAACAAGTCCGGTATACTCCTCAAATAAGCCGCACATTGTTTCAGTAAACTGGGGCAACGGCAAGGTTGAGAAATTCGCAATGAAGGTAACCAGCAACGGCTGGGCATCACATTCACCGGTATCGATCTCATATGAGTCTATGGATAAGAACGGATCGAAGCTGGTAACGAACCTTGATTCACGTGAGTGGCTTTATGAGGGTGACACTTTATACTATCTTGATTCTGACTGGGATGAGGTAAATTATGATCCTCAGACATACGTGCTCACAAGAGCTGACGGATCTGAGTATACATTCCACAAGGACAGAGGACTTATAAAGTATAAGGATACCAACGGCAATACACTTCAGTTCTACACAGACGGTATCGTTGGCAATAGCAGCAGCGACAACGTGATCTATTTCAAGCGTGACAGCAGCAACAGGATAACAAGTATCACATCACCTAACGGAAAGACTGTAACTTACGAATACGATAAGAACGGTGACCTTGCTAAGGTGACCGATGTGACCGGAGCTGCAACCACATTTGAATACGAGGACCACTATCTTACAGCTATAATTGACCCAAGAGGCATTGCTGTTTCCAGAAACATCTACGATGAAAACGGCAGACTCATCAAGACTATCGATGCAAACGGCAATGAGGTAGTCTATGACCACGACATCGACGGAAGAGAAGAGACCATAACCGACAGAAACGGCGGTGTAACAAGATACATCTACGATAAGAACGGTAATGTTATCTCTCAGACAGATCCGAACGGCAATACAATAAAGAATAAATATGACGACAACGGCAATATTGTTTCAAAGACTGATGCAATGGGTTATGTAACAGAATACACCTATGATGCACAGGGCAATATGCAGGGTCTGACAGACGCAGAAAACAACACAGTCACAAACAGCTATGACTCAAGAGGTCTTGTTACATCTATCAATGCAATGGGCATCGACATTATGAAGGTGACCTATGATGAAAAGGGCAATACAAAGTCTACAGAAGATGCAATGGGCAATGTCATTGAGTATGACTACAATTCCAAGGGAGATATCACATCAGTAACAGATGAGATAGGCACCTATGTAAATGTAACTTACGATTCAAAGGGTAACGTTATATCTTCAACAAACGGAGCAGGAACAACTGCTGAGTTCACATATGATGAGAACGGCAATTGTCTCTCAAAGACACTGAAGTATACCTCAGACGGAGTTGTAAGGACTGTAACTGAGAATTATGCCTACGATGAAGCAGGCAATCTCATAAAGGTCATTGACAGCGACGGAAATATAAAGACAACAGAGTACAACAGCATCGGAAAGGTATCTGTAGTAACAGACGAAAAGAACAGACAGACCTCATATGACTATGATGATATGGGCAACCTTGCTAAGATCACTTATGCAGACGGAACCTCTGAGAAGTTCACATACGATAATGAGGGCAATAACCTTACAGCTACAGACAGACTTGGCAGAACAGTTACGATGGAATATGACAAGGTAGGCAATCTCCTTTCCAAGACCTATCCTAACGGTGCATCAGTCAAGTATACATATGATAAGAACTACGATCTCATCTCGACAGTCAGCGTAAGCGGAAGCGAGACAAAGTATGAGTATGACAAGATAGGCAGAAATACTGCGATCATCGATGCGTATGGAAACCGTACTGAGTTTGCATACAACAGTCATTCTCAGCTTGAAAGCATGACTGACGCCAAGGGCAATAAGTATATCTACAGCTACGACGACAACGGCAACAGGATCTCCACAGAGTATCCGGATAACTCATCAGTATCAGTAACCTATGATGCAAGAGGCCGCGTAACAAGCCAGAAGGATCAGCACGGATACATCACAACCTATACATACGATGGTGCTGACCGTCTTACAGGTGTTAAAGATGCTCTTGGAAACACAACAAGCTATACCTATGATGAAGTAGGTAACCTCATCAAGGTAACAGATGCAAACGATAATTCCACACTCTACACCTATGATGATTTCGGCAGAGTTATCAAGACAACAAATGCTCTTGGAAAAACTGCAAAGGCAACATACGATGAAAGCGGAAATATCCTTACTTCTACCGATTTCGGCGGAAAAACCACAACATATACATATGATGGATTCGACAGACTGACAGCAAAGGAAACCAAAGACGGAAAAACATCATACACATATACAGCTGACGGCAAGCTTGCTTCAGTAACAGATGCAGCAGGTACAATAAAGTATACCTACAATGATATGGACGGACTGAGCAAGACAGAGTATCCAAATGGTACATTCGTTTCCTACAGATATGATAACGCCGGCAGACTTACAGAAGTAAAGACATCACTTGGCAAGACAACTTACAGCTACGACAAGCTCGACAGACTGGTAAGAGTAGTTGACAGAAACGGCTATGCTACATTGTATGAGTACGATAAGAACGGCAACCGTTCCGCAGTAAAGTACGCAAACGGAATCACAGTAACATATGAATACGATGATGTAAATCGTCTTATCGGCGAAAAAGCACTTGACAAAAAGGGTGGACTTGTGGCACAATATAAGTATACTCTTGGTGCAGCAGGTGAGCGTCTCAGCGTAACTGAGGCTGACCGTACAATTGAGTATACATATGATGAGCTTTACAGACTCACAGGCGAAAAGGTAACAGCCGGCAGTGATGTAACTGAGTATACTTATGCTTACGATAAGGTAAGCAACCGTACACTCAAAACTGTAAACGGAGCTGAGACAGCTTATACCTATAATGAGGTAAATCAGCTTGTCAAGGAAAACAGCATTGTTTATAAGTACGATGAAGCCGGTAACCTCATCTCAGCAGTTGACGGTTCAAAGTCAGCACTCTATACTTATAACGCTGAGAATAAGATGATCCGCGCAACTGTTCAGGAGGGCAATAATGTTTCTGTTGAGGAGTATGAGTACGACTACGCAGGAAACAGAACTGTCAGAAAGTCTGAAAATGACTATACATACTATCTGAACGATGTCAGCGGCAGCCTTACACAGGTTCTTGCTGAGCTTGATGCAGACGGCAATGAGAAGTGCAGCTATACACGCGGTGCGGAGATCATTTCTCAGGAGCGCGGCGGAGTTGTTTCATTCTACCTCACTGACGGACACGGCTCTGTAAGACAGCTGACCGATACTGACGGAGCTGTAACGGATACATATGTATATGATGCATGGGGCAACCTGACCTCTTCAACAGGCAATACCGAGAATACATACCTATACTGCGGCGAGCAGTTTGACAGCGCAACAGGACTGTACTATCTCCGCGCAAGGTATATGGATCCTTCAACAGGTACGTTCACAACAATGGACACATACCAGGGAAGTCTCTTTGATCCAGTATCACTGCATAAGTACCTGTATGCAAATGCTGATCCTGTGATGAATGTGGATCCAAGTGGATATTTCTCACTGGCAGAGCTTAATGTATCACAGGCGATAGATAGTATTCTTGACCATAAGGCAGAACTGAATTATATGAAGATATATCAGAGCCTGAAGAGCAAGATCAATACTATCAATAACATAATGACCATTGTGGATTTGGGCAGACAGATCGCGATGATAATCAACGATCCGAACCTGTCCGGCTGGCAGATGATCGAAGGAATAGCTTGCGGAGTGATCACAAGTATGTTCATCAATCATATGTGTCAGATGAAGGCGATCGGACCAATTATCAGCAAGGTGCTGACAGGTGTCGGACTTGCAACTCAGTGGAAGGACATAATGGACTGTGCTGAGCGTAAGGACTGGTATGGAGTAGCATCAGGATCGGTACACTTACTGTTCTCACTGATGTCACTGCATCAGACTTGCTTCACAGGAGAAACACTTGTAGCAACAGAGGACGGTCAGAAGCGCATTGACGAGATAGAAACCGGCGATAAGGTATGGGCATATGACATCTATACCGGAAAGACTGAGCTGAAGGAAGTACTTACGGTTTATGTTCATGAGCAGACAGAGATACTCCACCTCAGCACAACAGTCGGCAATATTGACACAACCACAAATCATCCGTTCTACGTTCTTGGACGCGGCTGGGTAGCAGCAGGCGATCTTAACGCAGGCGATGAGGTCTACCTCATTGACGGCACGACCGCATTGGTAACAGGAGCGGTAATAGAAAGGCTCGCTGAACCGATCAAGGTGTATAATCTTGAGGTTGCTGATTTCAATACCTACTTCGTCGGCGATGAAGCTGTTCTGGTGCATAATTATCCTGGTTCAAATGGTGATGTTAGTCAATCAACTAATATGGATCCTCAAGATATTAGGTTTTCACAGGATAGTATTAGTTCCAGGTTTAAAAATGGAAACACTGTATCAGATACTATTGAACGAATAAAATCTGGTGAATTAACGGCAAATGATTTCCCTAATATAAGAGTGGTAGAACGTAATGGAAAAATATATACATTGGATAATAGAAGATTGTACTGTTTCAAAGAAGCAGGTTTGGAATCAATTCCAGTAATTTTTGCTTCTTTAGAGGAAGAGTTAAAGGAAGCATTCAAATTTTCAACCAAGAATGATGGAATATCTATACAGGTAAGGGGAAAATAAATGTATATAAGTGTGGTTATGCCTGAACTTGAAATACACTGTACACCTTTAGAAGAAATCTCAATTAATTCCTACTGTGCTAAAATTAGATTTGATGATATAAATGAACAAAGGTATGAAATGATAGTACAACCATATCAGGCGATTAGAATAACAACAATTGATTGTGTGTCAGCTAAGTATTTTTACAATGATTTTTGTTATCGTGATGGATACTTTCATAGACACATTCTACAGGTTCAAGATTCTGATTATTTAAATGATTTGCTTTTGAAATCTGGGAATGCAGATTTTGTAAAAAAATCAAAACATTACCTTTTACCTTTCCAGGATAATATTGTCGAATTCATTGCTGATAAGTTTATAATTAGTAAAGTCTGATAGTCTATTTTTGTATGTTATTTCCGAGGCCGCGATAATCTCAACGCCTCGGTTTTCTTTTTCACCGGTAATTGACAAACAGACATCAATATGGTACAGTAAAAGCGTAGCGGTTGGTGAATTATCGCATTCTACGTTTGTGGACGCGACTTGGTACAAAAACGATCTGATAGTTATTATTCCAACAGATAGTATTGAAGGAATGACATACAACAAAATAAAAAGTGGCATATGAAAGATGGGAAAACGTAAAGAAACAGCAAATGTGCATACACAGCAAAAAGCGGCTAAGGTAGACTTAGCCGCTTTTGATATGTAGTTAGAGAAGGTGATTCAATAATTCATAAAAGATTCCGGAAGGGTAGAGATAGCACCGCAGTCGAACTTCTGAACGGAGAAAGAGTCATTAGCGGTAATGCCATCGCCGGAGTTATAGACGTCAGCGTTTTTGATACCCTGATCGGTGAGCGGATACTTATCCTCATTTGCGATAAACTGGAGGATAGCCAGAGAGTCCGCCAGAGTGACTCTGCCGTCGCAGTTAGCGTCACCCCAGACGATATTCTGCACAGGAGGGGCAGTAGTGGTGGTAGTTTCAGTAGTTGTCTCTGTAGTAGTAACGGTAGTAGTGGTAGTAACCGGAGCCGCTGCCTTTACAGCGAAAACGGTGTAGTTGATGACATAGCCGGTCATACCGTTAGTACCGAGTAAAACATTATCGCCGGAGCTGAAATGTTTTTTGTAGAGGTCGAACCTGACATCGTTGCTGCTGTCCGCAGTAAGACCGGTCTTTTCCCAGCTGCTAAGCCATTCCGGGACAGAGCCGGCAGCCTCAACGCGCTGGTCGAGGAGGATATAAACGTCAATATCGTCGCCGGCAACAAAAGAGCCGAGGTCACCGGAGCTGTTTTTTGAATCGCAGGCGGTCTGAATAGCCTCTGCGGAGTTAAGGACATCCGGGAGCTGAACGTAGGTGAAATCGCGGTCACCGAAGATAGCGCCGCCGACCTTTGGCTTAGTGTTAACGCTCCAGCTTGCGCGTGTATTGTCATCAAAAACGGAGAGTTCCTTGATAAGCTCGGGCTCCGGGAGTGGTTCAGCAGGCTGAGTATTCTTCTGAACGTCCTTATTCAGCTTAACGGAAGGACGGGCGGGGAGGGGAGCATCGCTGCCGAGGTAATAGCTAACGTGCGGAGGCTGATTGTAGGAGGACTGCTCACAGCCTGCCTGCATTCTGTACTGAGCATCGTGCATCAGAGTAGTAAGGCGCACATTAGTAGTATCAGTAGTGCAGTGAACGCGGAGCTTCTTGCCATCGCTTGTAGGAAGCACCAGTTCCTCACGCCAGTCGCCGAAAATATCAGCGGTTAGGCAGGGGACAGACTTAGTACCGTTGATAGAAACGCAGCCCTCAGCGGTATAGATGGAGTTGATAGAATTGAGTGAAGTCATTTTAGTAATGGTATTACCGTCGAGAATTTCGCGTTCGAGGTCGCCGTCCCAGTAAATGAAGAAGTTCATTGCGGGGACCTTTGTACCGATGGTATCGCCCTTTGTATTAAGAACAACGCCGGCAGGTCTTGAGCCCCAGAGCTCAGCGCCCTTATTGTCGGCAGTAACATTATCGGCAGCACATCTACCGGTATCCTTATCCGCGTCCTTGTGGAAGATAATCTGACCGTTCTTTGCATCGACGAGGGAAACGCCGTATGGTTTATCCTCGTGGCATATCCAGAGCTCCAGACCCTCTCTGTCGGGAACGAGATCACCCAGGTGCATAGCATCGCCGTGCATCTGTTTAGTTGACCACAGGAGCTTGCCGTTATCGTCGATCATGGAAGCGCCCATACAGATCTCCTGACGACCGTCATTATCCACATCAGCGACCATAACGTTGTGGTTACCGCAGCCGTAGCCGGGATCGTTGGAATTGAAGCCGGTATCGTAGATCCAGCGTTTGGACAGCTTACCGTTTACCACATCAACAGCGGAGAGAGTAAGGCGTGTGTAGTAGCCTCTGCCGTATACAGCGGAGGGGTGCACACCGTCGAGGTAAGCGATAGCGCTGTTATATCGTTCGCAGCGGTTGCCGTAGTTATCGCCCCAGGTGGACTTAGCGGCATTGCTTGTAGCGTCACCGCGGGGAACTGGGAAGTCTATAGTATCAAGAGCGGCACCGGTAGCGCCCTCAAAGAGAGACAGGTACTCCGGACCGGACAGGATAGTACCGGCAGCAGATCTGTAAAGAGCATTAGCATCACCAATGACTCTGCCCTTGCCGTCAACGGTACCGTCAGCGGTCTTGGTAATGAGCTCAGCCTTGCCGTCGCAGTCGAAGTCAGCGACACACATCTGGGTATAGTGCTGACCTGCACGGATATTTCTGCCGAGGTCGATACGCCAGAGCTTCTGACCGGACAGTGTATAGCAATCGATGTAGACGTTGCCGGTGATACCCTGAATACCCTTATTTGCATCAGTTACCTGAGAGTTATCCTTAGAATTGGAAGGATCCCATTTCAGGAAGATCTCATACTGACCGTCACCGTCAACATCGCCGACGCAGCAGTCGTTGGGAGAATAACTGTAAGCCTCACCGTTAATGACGCCGCCCTGAGGAACATCAAGCGGAATATCGAAGTAGTTGCTTCCGGAGCTGAACCTGCACTTCTCAGATGAGACAATAACGCCGTTTTCGATGGTATCAACGCGGTATTCGGAGCTTGAGCTGCCGCCGGCATCGTAAAAGCAGGTAGCCTTACCGGTGGTACTCGCGAATATCATTTCATCGTTTCTGTAGAGTCTGAACTCGGCGTCATCAGCGTCATCGGCATTAAAGCGCCAGCTGACGAGCATACCGCTGCCGGACTTGACAGCATAGATACCGCGGTCAAGGTACTCCATAATGGAAGTGCCGTTACCGCCGACGCCGTAAGCGGCATTAGCGAAGTACTGCGGGACAGAACCGGCGATACCGGCAGCCGCAGCGGTTAGGGCGGTGAAAGCGGATAAGATACGGGTTTTAGATTTTTTCATTTCTATCGATCCTCCTGAAAATAAATTCCCCTTGGGAAGTATGTATGAATGTACAAATAAAATGCCATTATACCCCCAGACAATTATATTATAATTCATAATTCATAACTTGGCAATATACTATAGTTGCAAAAACTGTACATTTTTTTCTGAAT
>CADBNS010000050.1 GCA_902796065.1 Ruminococcus flavefaciens | reverse complement strand
TCTGCGATACCTTTTTCAGCCTGAGCCATTTTCTGCTCTCTCTCAAAGAGGAAGGGCTTTGTAACGACAGCGACTGTAAGTATATCCATTTCCTTAGCGATCTTAGCGACTACCGGAGCAGCACCTGTACCGGTACCGCCGCCCATGCCGGCAGTAATGAAGATCATGTCAGCACCCTTGAGGTGTGCCTCAATCTCGTCTCTGTTCTCCTCAGCGGAGCGCTGGCCGACTTCCGGCTTATTTCCTGCGCCTCTGCCCTTAGTGAGCTTTGCACCGATCGGTATTCTTGTTGTAGCCTTCGACTTGTTCAGAGCCTTTGCGTCAGTATTGATTGCAATATACTCGATATTGCTGACACCCGACTCTACCATGCAGTTGACAGCGTTTCCGCCGCCGCCGCCGACACCAATAACTTTTATGTTAACATCGGGTTCCATAGCCTCTTCATAATTAAAATCTGACATTAAAACTCCTCCTACTTTTTTATCCTTTAGAATAATATTTATCTCATACAAGGCAGCACCGCACAGACATCGGAGCAAAACGATAACTGTGCGCTGCCGCCTTCAGATATAATCAAGCTATAAATACACTTATCATTTTACCATAATTAAGTTCTTTTTGCAAGTCTGAAAATGATTTTTTTTAATTTCTGCAAATCTTACAATATCGTGTATAAATAATCGTCTATTTTGTACATATTTATTGTTGAATGTAATTATTATCATTGTATGGTTCGTTGCTGTAGGTATCGTTATTATTCCAGGAATTGTCGTCCTGATAGTTGTTCCAGCCGCCGGTCTGAGTGTCATCGTAGGAGCTGTCCCACTCGCTGGAGTATCCATCGTCCGCCGCAGCAGTCGTGGTTGTGGAGTCCGCCGCCTCAGTGGTAGTTTCAGTGGAAGCAGCGGTAGTTGTCACAGCAGTATCAGCAGATGCCTGTATCGGGGTGAGTATTTCATCAGCCTCGCCGCCGTATCTGAAACTGCACTGCTTGCTGCCGATCATGCGGAGCACACCCTTCTTGCCTCTGACCGTATCCTCATTCATAACAGCTGCGGCAAAATTGAGCTTATACTCTATATCGTTCCAGTTACCCATCTGGAAGACCATTCCGGTGCGGTAGTTGACCACGATGTTATACTCATCGTTCATATCGATATTCGCAATACTGCGGCACATCTCGTCAGTTCCGTCCTCTTTGCTGAATCGTGAAACTATCTCCTTGAACGCCTCATTCTTATTGTTGTTGGAGGTACTCACCATTTCTCCGGGAGTATGCACTTCCGGTTCCATACCATATATAATGGGATAGTCATCATTGAAGTAGCTGTTATCAGCAAGTATCTTTCCCTTTCTGCTGACGAGGAGCACTCCCTTGTCATAGGGCACGTTGAATGCCGGTATGCACCTTGTAACATACACTTTCAGCGTAGAGGGATAGTCCTTTTTGATGTCTGCGCTCTCAACATAGAGAAGGCTGTCGAGAATATTCTGTTCAGCCGCACGGGTATTCAGGCGAATGAGGTTATCGCCTGCCATTATTCCCGACGCATCGATTATCTCCATGTAGGTATAGGTTTCGGATTCGCCTGAAATGACTATCTTATCCACCGTAAACAGAAAGGTAAGACTTGCGGTCACAGCGCAGGTCGCAACGAGCACAAATACCACAAGGGCATAAATGCTCATCATACGTTTTCTGCGGCGCATACGCTTGCCGCTGTTCTTCCTTTCTATATTGGTTTTTTCAATATCGTTCATATTAACTCCAGCCCGGCTCAGACCCTCCGGACGCTTCCGCCCAGAAGCCTTACAGCCTCTTCTATTTTTTCATATCCTCTGTCTATATGCGATATACAGCCTATTTCTGTAGTACCCTTTGCCGCAAGAGCTGCGGTTATCATAGCTGCGCCGCCGCGCAGGTCAGTTGCATTGACCTCTGCACCGTGAAGCTCAGGCACTCCCTTTACTACAGCGACTTTGCCCATTACCTGTATATCCGCCCCCATTTTCACAAGCGCATCAGTATGGCGGTAGCGGCAGTCGAAGATATTCTCCTCGAACACACTTGTACCGTCGGCAGTTGCCAGAGCTGCCATAAGTACCGCCTGAGCATCCGTAGGGAAGCCCGGATGAGGCATAGTCCTGATCCTGTCGCGGACAGCCTTTAGTCTGCCGGTACTCCGCATATAGATCCTGTCATCACCGGAATAGATGCTGCACCCTGTCTGCTCGAGCACAGACAGGAACGGCTCCATTTCGGCAGTACACGCATTTTTAAGTATTATCTCACCGCCGGCAGCTGCGATCATTGAGAGGTAGGTCGCGCCGGCTATACGGTCAGCCATAATTGTATGGATGCAGCCATGCAGGTGAGCTTTGCCGTTAATGGTGATACGGCTCTCACCGTCGCCGTTTATCTCAGCACCGCACTCTCTCAGGAAACAGCACAGGTCACATATTTCCGGCTCACGAGCGGCATTATTGATAACAGTTTCGCCCTCAGCAGTAACAGCGCAGAGAATGATATTCTCTGTAGCTCCCACTGACGGAAAAGGCAGCGATATTCGCGCGCCTTTAGCTCTTCCGGAGGGTATCCGGCAGGTAATGCGGCCGCCGCTGTCACGAACCTCAACGCCCATGCGCTTCATGGCGGCAAGATGCATATCTATGGGTCTCGGACCCAGCTCACAGCCACCGGGGATACTGATAGTACACTCCCCCATTCTGCCGAGGATAGCTCCCATGAACATAATGGACGAGCGCATTTCGCGCATAAGATGCTCCGGTATCTCCGTACCGCTGACTGCTCCGGAGTCTATTACTGCGCAGCTGTCCGCAAAGCTGCACCTGCAACCGAGACAGCCAAGTATCCTTGACGCGGAGTACACATCAGTGAGCCGCGGACAGTTCCGGAGAACACATTCGCCCTCAGCAAGGAGAGCTGCCGCCATAATGGGGAGCGTACTGTTTTTGCTTCCCTGCAGGGAGAGCTCGCCGCTGAGACGGCTGCCGCCTGTTACTAATAGTTTCTGCATAAGACCACCTCACAGCATAATATATAACATACTATGCCGGCGGCGGTCAGTTGGTCACTTCTTTTTAGCTAAAAGTTTATCTATGACAGCAAGTATCCTGTCATTGGTGTCGCTGAGATGGAGCTGAGCAGCCTTAGCCGACATTTCCTCCGCGATCTGCGGAGAGTTATAAATACGCTCTATCTCTGCGATTATCTTCTCATTTGTTACGTCCTTCTGTTCCATAACTACAGCAGCGCCAGCCTTGCCGAGTACCATAGCATTGTGGTACTGGTGGTTACCAGCCACGATAGGTGAAGGAATGAGTATCGAAGCCTTTCCGGCAGCCTCAAGCTCAGCGAGGGTCGATGCACCGGAGCGGCAGATAACGAGGTCAGCTGCGGCGAGACATACGTCCATATCGTTTATGTACTCAGTGATGCGGAGCCTGTCGCTTTTCAGTGGGATACCTGCTTCCTTCATTGCCTGCGGAAAGGAATCCTTACCCATTCCGCCGTAGCCGTGGATATGGTTTATTTTCAGTCCCTTACCGACGTGCCACTTGATAGCCTCGGTCATGGTGTCATTTATGCAGCCTGCGCCGAGACTTCCGCCGAATGAAAGCACAGTAAGATCATCATTGAAGCCCAGCTTAGCGCGAGCCTCAGCCTTGGTCATGGTATTGATATTGCTGCGCACCGGCAGACCGGTAACGCTGTACTCGAACTTGCTCTTATCCATGAAATCCAGCGCCTCGATAACAGTGAGCATAACGTAGTCCACCTCTTTTGCGAGGAGCTTGTTAGTAACGCCCGGGTAGGCATTCTGCTCATGGATAGCCGTAGGTATGCCCATTCTTGCAGCCTTTCGTATCACCGGTCCGGCAGCATATCCGCCGGTACCAATGGCAATATCCGGCTTGAAGCCCTCGATAATCTCTTTGGCTCTTCTGCCGGAAGTAGCAAGATATGCGACTGCCTTGATATTGCGACCGATATTCTCCAGAGAAATTCTGCGCTGGAAGCCTGCGACCTTGATAGTCTCCAGTCTGTAGCCTGCCTGAGGCACGAGTTTAGCCTCCATACCCTTTGGAGTACCGGCAAATAGGAATTCAGCGTCCGGATACTTTGACTTTATTATATCTGCGATAGCGAGGCCGGGATTTATATGTCCGCCTGTACCTCCGCAAGCTATGAGAACCTTCATATTATTGCTCCTTTTGTCACTTTTCTGCTTTAGCCGGCTTTTTCTTTTTTGCCGGAGCCTCATCAGCGTTATCATACTTATCGGGATAATACCGCTGCTGGGATATATTCAGCATGATACCCATTTCCACCAGCTGAATGATAAGCGCAGTACCGCCGTAGCTGAAAAACGGCAGACTGATACCTGTGTTAGGTATGAGATTACTTACAACGGCGAGGTTGAGAACAGTCTGAATGCCTATCTGAGTAGTGATACCGACTGCGATGAGCATACCGCTGCGGTCCTTGCAGCGTACTGCAATGGAATAGCCCTCCACGATAAGGAGGAAGAATACTATAATAATAGCAAGAGCTCCGATGAAGCCTATCTCCTCGCAAACGATAGGGAACACGAAGTCATTCTTAGTCTCAGGAAGGTAGAGGTACTTCTGGCGTGAGTTTCCAAGTCCGAGGCCGAAGAGTCCGCCGGAGCCGATAGCGATAATGGAATTGGCAGTCTGCCATGTATCGTTGAGAACATCAGCAAACGGTTCCTTCCATGAGCGGATACGGGTCTGAACATAACTGTCAGGAATATTAGCCTGCCATGAGATATATCCCACAGCCGCGGCTACTGAGCCGATACCCAGAAGCACGAACTGCTTGATATTGGCACCTCCGCAGAGTATCATGGCGATAGCGATAGTACCGATAAGTATGATACCGGAGATATGCTTCTCAAGCGCAATGAGCAGCACATACAGGGACAGTATCACAACGTATTTGCATATACCGACACCAAAGCGGTTCATATTCTTACCATCGCGCTCCATGAGGTAGGCGAAGAAGATAATGAGTGCAAGCTTAGCGACCTCAGAAGGCTGCAAGTTGATAGGTCCAATATCGATCCATCTTCTCGCGCCCATGCTTCCGCCCTCATCGTTACCGATAATGAGTACGGCGACAAGCAGCACAGCTACGCCACCGAAGAGGACAGTAGCAAGGTTCAGCTTCTTGAAGCCGGGCAGAGGACGTATGAAGTTGTGGTAATCCATTTTCATGAAGAATATCATGGCAGCAAAGCCGATGACAGCGCTTCGTGCCTGGAGCTTTGCGTAGTATAATCCGTCGCCGTGGTCGCTGTACGCCCACGCATAGCTGGCTGAAGCCATCATTACGATACCGCCGACCAGAAGTATCATTACATATGCAAAGAATGACAGGCTCAGGTCGCCCTTTTCACTTCCGCCGACGAACAAGGTCCACAGACCCGGACGTTTTCTGCGTTTTGTTGTATCATTTGCAGCTGCTGTCGCCATAGCTCCTCCTGTATAGTACGGAAGCGGCTGTTATACCGCTTCTCAGTTTCATTTGAATGTCAGTAAAGTGATTATTCCCAGAATACCGAAAATGATGCCGGTAACGGTGAATGTGATGACTATTTTGTACTCGCTGAATCCGCTCATCTCGAAGTGGTGGTGGATAGGAGTCATTTTGAAGATACGTCTGCCCTCGCCGTACTTTTTCTTTGTGTACTTGAAGTAGAGGACCTGTATAACAACTGAAAGAGCCTCAATGATGTAAACAAGCGCAACCAGCAACAGCAGCAGATGCTTATGAAGCACAAGACCTGTAGCTGTAACTGCCGCACCGAGGAACATTGAGCCTGTATCGCCCATGAAGCACTTTGCCGGATTGAAGTTCCACAGCAGGAATCCCAGGCATCCGCCGGCAAGTGCCATTGTGAAGCATGAGAGCTCCAGCTGTTCAAGGATAGCGCAGCAAACTGTGAATATCAGCATTGCAGCGAAAGTGACTGAACCGCACAGACCATCAACGCCGTCTGTGAGGTTTACTGCATTGGTAAGGTAGATAATGACAGCAAACATGAGTATATAATAGAATATGCCCAGAGAAGGAGACTGCCAGAATCCCAGGTCGATCTTAGTGGAAGAATCGCCGAATTTGTACAGCGCAAGGAGGAATCCGCCGCCGCATATAAGCTGGAGGATTATTTTCTGCCACGGAGTAAGGCCGTCATTGTTTTTTCTTGCGACCTTGGTGTAGTCGTCAATAAAACCGATCACGCCGAAAAATACCGAGAACAGCAGACAAGCCAGCATACGGTAGAAGGCATGGTGAGTAGCAACAGCAGTCACGTCAAGCCCCGCTCTTGTGCGGTAGATCCAGTAACCTGCGATCGATGCTATGATAGTTGATATGATGAACATGAAACCGCCCATTGTAGGAGTTCCCTGTTTTTTCGCGTGCCACTTAGGACCGTCCTCAGTCTTGATCGGCTGACCGAACTTTATCCTATGAAGGAACGGAACGAGCCAGATGCCGGAGACTCCGGCAATAACGAAGGACAGCAGTGCTGTCACGAGATTTATTATCCAGTATGACATTATCATTTAATTATACAGCTCCTGATAAATAATTATTTCCGCGGTGAAGCTCAAAGCAGCTTCAGACCCTCTGCAACTATCTCGCGCTCGTCGAAATGGATATGCTCCATGCCTGCGAGAACCTGATAATCCTCATGTCCTTTGCCCGCAAGGACTATTATATCACCTTTTTCAGCAATTTTCAAGGCATGATATATAGCTTCTCGGCGGTCAACTACCACATCATATGGTGTTTTGCAGTCCTCAAGCCCTGCAAGTATGTCATCGATGATAGCTTCCGGCTTCTCATTTCTGGGGTTATCTGAGGTGATAATCAGCTTATCCGCATACTGTGCCGCAGCCTTCGCCATCTTGGGACGCTTTGCGGCATCGCGGTTTCCGCCGCAGCCGAACAGGCATATCAGGCGGTTGTCGGTGTACTCCTTTACGCTGCGGAGTATATTCTCTATGGCATCGGGAGTGTGAGCGTAGTCGCAGATAACAGTGAAATCCCGACCTGTAGGTATTACCTCACAGCGTCCCTTGACGCCGTTGTATCCGGCGATCGCAGCAAGTATATCCGCAGCCGGAATCTCCTCCCGCAGGCAGACTGCTATGGCAGCTGTCAGATTTGACACATTGAACATACCCGGTATGCGCGACTGCACATTGAAGCTGCCGCCGGGAGTATTCAGTCTGAAACTGCATCCTGTGGACTTTATAACTATATCATCTGCATAATTATCAGCCTTATCCTTCACGCTGAACGAATACTTTTCGCACTCAGTTTCGGCGTAAAGGCGTCTGCCG
>CADBNS010000049.1 GCA_902796065.1 Ruminococcus flavefaciens | reverse complement strand
CATGCTTGATTCGCTGATTAACTTGAGTGCATCCATTTTAATTTCCTCCTAAAATTTCCGAACATTCTTACCTGTCCCGCAGATCCGGTCCAGCATAACCGGATAAGTGAGAATAATAAATAAAAGGCGCAATGTGCGCGGCATCTTGCGATGCGTCAGGCAGCGGACTGTTCGATTTAATGTCTTTCGGCATTAACCCTCATCTGCACCATAAAGATACAGACGGATTTCAAATGCTTTTATATCATACCATACTTTAAAGAAAAATGCAAGTGTTTTTAAGAAAAATTTTCATTATTTTCGCATAAAATTCCTGTACGGCATATTCTTTCCGGCTCAAAGCTGATTTCTGTGCTCTTTCTGAGTGCTTCAAAGAAGAGAGTCGGATTATAGTTGGTCTGAGTTCCGGCAGGCAGACGCATTGTCATTGCTACTCCATTCTCCAGCAGCTCACAGCTGACAACTTCCATATCCGGTTTTATGTCAACTTCCTTAATTCCCTTCTTGGTCTTCTTCTCAATGAGTATTTCCGGAGAACCAAGCAGCTCCTCTATCGCTGTCATAAGCTCTGACGGCGTCTCGGTACTGAGCACGAAGGTATACTCTGCCTTTGCAATGGCTGTTATCTTCTGCACCTGTTCGGCTACAGAAACTATCCGCATTCCCTCCGGCATCACGGCGTTAAGCCTGTCGCGCACCTCATCAAAGGGCATCTCCTCATTCAGATTGAAGTCCAGTATCTCACATCTGCTCTCGAATCCCAGTGAGAGTGCAAGCGCAAAGCTGTAATATGGGTGAGGATTGAAGCCCTCAGTGTACCATATCGGCAGTCTGGAACGTCTGAATATTCTCAGCATACAGCGGTTCAGATCCAGATGTGAGATGTATTTCGCACGTCCGCTCTTCTCAAATATCGCTCTTACTCTTACCAAAACACGGACCTCCTATCTCACGGCTTACTCCACAGGCTGAGCATTTCAGCCTGCAATTCGGAGTTGTAACTGCATTTCGCGCTGTCTTGTTCTCCCTGATAAGAAAATCCTTCGTAACAAAGTAGTCCAGATGATCCCACGGGAGTATCTCATCATACTCAAACCTTCTGTTTGCATAGAAGGACGGGTCAACTCCGCATTCTGCAAAGGCTTCCAGCCACTTGTCGAAGCGGTAGTGCTCCTCCCAGCTGTCGAACTTGCAGCCCTTCTTCCATGCGGTATATATTACCGGACAAAGCCTCCTGTCGCCCTTGGCAAGTATCACCTCAAGCATACTTACATTCGGGTCGTGATAGCTGACCTTTACCTTTTTCGTCTTGACTGAATCAAGCAGCAGCTTTTGCTTGTGCTCGATCATCTCGCGGGTATCCTGCGGCTCAAACTGGAACGGAGTGAACGGCTTCGGGACAAATGTCGCACAGCTTACTGATACCTGCACTCCCCTTCCCTTAGGTCGGTTTTCTATGCTGTAGAACAGGTCAACTATACGCTGAGCAAGGTCAGCTATGCCGACTATGTCCTCGTCAGTCTCAGTAGGAAGTCCCATCATGAAGTAGAGCTTCACGCTGGAATAACCTCCCTCGAATGCTATGCGGCAGGTGTTCATTATCTCCTCTTCGCTTACATTCTTATTAATAACATCACGCAGACGCTGAGTTCCGCCCTCTGCCGCGAATGTAAGTCCGCTCTTTCTGACCTTCTTAATCTTCTCCAGCAGCGACTCAGAGAAATTATCCACACGCAGGGACGGAAGCGACAGATTGACTCTTTCTCCCTCCGTATAGTCAATTAGCTTCGTCAGCATATTGTCTATGTCGGAATGGTCGCTTGTACTCAGTGATGCAAGCGATACCTCATCATATCCGGTATTTTCACAGAGCTTTCTGGTCTGTGCGCATATAGCATCAGTGGACTTTTCACGGAACGGCCGGTAAATAAATCCTGCCTGACAGAACCGGCATCCGCGTATGCATCCGCGGAGCACCTCAACTGAAACTCTGTCATGTACTATCTCAGTGAACGGCACAACAAAATTATCCGGATAATACACCTTGCTCATATCCTTGATTATGCGTTTCTTAACAATTGCCGGAGCTCCGTCGGTTACGTCGATATGATCGATAGTGCCGTCTTCCTTATAGTTATAATGGTAGAACTGCGGCACATACACGCCTTCTATCTGAGCTGCACGGCGCAGAAAATCGATACGTTTCGCCCCATGCTTCTTCATCTCGTTATAGAGATCCATCAGTTCAAGATTTACCTCTTCGCCTTCGCCAAGAATGAACAGATCGAAGAAATCCGCAAGAGGCTCCGGATTACAGACACACGGACCTCCTGCAACGACTATCTGTGTCAGCTTCTCTGTCCTGTCTTTCGCAAATATTGGTATTCCCGCAAGGTCAAGCATATTCAGCACATTGGCATATGATAGCTCATACTGCATCGTGAATCCGATGAAGTCAAAGTCCCTGATAGGGTCAAGGGACTCCAGCGCATAGAGCGGTATATCATTTTCACGCATTATCTCCTCGAAATCAAGTCCGGGAGCAAAGCAGCGCTCGCACCAGTAGTTCTCACGCTCATTGGTCAGAGAATAGAGTATCTTCATTCCAAGATGTGACATACCTATGTCGTATGTATCAGGGAAGCAGAATGCAAATCTTACCTCTACCTTTGACTTGTCCTTTATAACACTGCCAACCTCTCCGCCGATATAACGTGACGGCTTCTGAACGGAAAGCAGGTGTTTCTCTATTTTATCTTTCAGCATATTTCCTCCGGTATCAGACTATATCGCTTTTTCAAAACAGATCATATCCCGCAGCTGAACTCCGCATTCTATGATCGGATGGTCATAATTATCAGTGAAAAAGTCGGGAATGACTCCTGCGCATATAAATCCACAGGCTTCGTAAAACGGAACAGTAAGCGGACTGTCTCCTGTACCGGCTGTCAGACGAAGATACTTACCTGAATACACAGCCGCTATGTGATCGATGAGTTTTCTGCCGAATCCTCTGCGCTGAAACTCAGGATACACCGAAATATTCTTTATTTCAAGGGTACCTTCGCCCTCATCTGTTACTGCGCACGCTGCACAGACCTTTCCATCGTCGCTCAGAATATAGAGCTCACTGCGGTCAAGATACTTCATGACCATATCTTCCTGTTCATCGCCTATCAGCAACAGCGGCATATATACCGTTTTATCACCAGTTACCTTACTTATCTCTGTCATTTCATACTATCCTCACTGAACCGCATCGGAAGAAAATCCGCCAGTCTGTACCAGCCGTTGGAAAGAATAACGACAAAGTCATCATCGCAGAATTCGCTGAGTACCTGAAGACAGGCTCCGCAAGGAGTGCACGGACGCGAAAAATCGTTATCCCCACTTCCCGCAACAGCAATAGCCTTAAAGCTGGTCACTCCATCGGAAACAGCCTTGAATACGGCTGTACGTTCTGCACAGTTCGTCAGAGAATACGATGCATTCTCTATATTGCATCCGGTATATACCCTCCCGTCAGCAGTAAGCAGTGCAGCTCCCACGCGGAAATGGGAGTATTTGCTGTATGAATTCTTTGCAGCCTCAATAGCTGTATTAAGCAGCTCTCCGTTAGTCATGATTCACCTTCTTCCGACCTTGCGTTTCTTTCCGTCCGGAGTCATGATATATGTATTCTCAAGCTGAGCAGCCAGATTTCCTGTTACAGCCCTGCGGTATTCGTTGCGCAGCTCAGTCTGTTCAGCCTTTTCAGCATCGGTCAGCCCCGCGGTCTTTGACTTGCGGGCAAGTTCGTTTATACGGTCGATCTTTTTCTGATCCATATCGCACCTCATAATAATAGTATAGATATACCTATTATACCCAATATTTTTCTTGAAGTCAATACCACAGAAACATTGTACAATAACAGACTGAAAAATTATTTGAATTAAATTTTAAAAGGTATTGACAAACCAGATCTAATCTGCTATAATATATTCATACCAATCAGATAGGAAAAATAGAAAATATCTTTTCGAGGTGCTATTATGTCCATTATCATGAATAAACGATGTTGCTTCTCCGCTTCATCTTTCATCTTTTAAATCTAAATATATTATAAAGGAGTAATTAATTATGGCTATTTATCAGAAAATCACAGACCTTATCGGCGGTACACCAATACTTGAACTTTCAAATATCGAGAAGGCTGAAAAGCTTGATGCTAAGCTGCTTGCTAAGCTGGAATACTTCAATCCTGCCGGAAGCGTAAAGGACAGGATCGCTAAGGCTATGATCGACGACGCAGAGGCTAAGGGTCTTCTCAAACCCGGCAGCGTTATCATTGAGCCTACAAGCGGAAATACCGGTATCGGCCTTGCATCTGTCGCAGCTGCACGCGGCTACAGACTTATTATTACTATGCCCGAGACCATGAGCATCGAACGCAGAAACCTCATGAAGGCTTACGGTGCTGAGCTCGTTCTGACCGAAGGTTCAAAGGGTATGAAGGGTGCGATTGAAAAGGCTGAGGAGCTTTCCAATGAGATCCCCGGCAGCTTTATCCCTTCTCAGTTCACTAACCCTGCTAACCCGGCTGTTCACGAAAAGACCACAGGTGTTGAGATCTGGGACGATACAGACGGAAAGGTCGATATATTCGTTGCAGGTGTAGGTACAGGCGGTACTATAAGCGGTACAGGTGCTTACCTCAAGCAGAAGAATCCCGGTGTGAAGGTAATTGCCGTTGAGCCTAAGAGCTCTCCTGTTCTCTCAGAGGGCAAGGCTGGTCCCCACAAGATCCAGGGAATCGGTGCAGGCTTCGTTCCGAACACACTTAATACCGATATTTATGACGAAGTGATCGCTGTCGAGAACGATGACGCATTTGCTACAGGCAGAGCTATTGCAAGAACCGAGGGCGTGCTTGTGGGAATTTCATCCGGCGCAGCTGTATGGGCAGCTATCCAGCTTGCAAAGCGTCCCGAAAATAAGGGTAAGACTATCGTAGCTCTCCTTCCTGATACCGGTGAGCGTTACCTGTCAACTCCTATGTTTGAATAATAGTAAACAAAATCAGCCCCGGAACAGTATGTTCCGGGGCATTTTTTTGCGCAGTTATATGCAATAATCATCGCCTGATGAGATACGGTCAATAATATCCTTTACGGTTATTCCTCCGAGGTACTCCCTGACTACTTTATAAAGACCTTCCCATACGTAAAGCGTAGAGCACTCGTTCACGCGAGGACATTCATTAGGCTCATAGTCAAGACACGCAACAGGTGCAAGACTTCCTTCAGTTGCAATAAGTATATCCGCTACGGTTATCTTGTCCGGACTTACAGCAAGAATGTATCCGCCCTTATTGCCGCGGTTTGTCCTGAGTACGCCACTCTTGTTCAGCATCGGAACTATCTGCTCAAGATACTTCTTTGATATATTCTCACGTTCAGCTATATCCTTCAAAGAATTATACCCTTCATCATGGTGTACAGCAAGGTCAACGATCATTCTTAATGCATATCTGCCTTTTGTCGATATTTTCATCTCTGCTCTCCTTAATGTTGATGATTCTATTATACCATAGGTTTACTATGTTTTGCAAGAGATATTTGAAAATTATTCCTCAAAAGCTAAAAATCGATTATATTTATGCCTTACCTGATAATATACTTCATATTGTGATACTTTGACACGGCGTCTTCAAAACCAAGAGACCTGTACAGACTGTAGCCTGCATCTGTAGCTTTAAGCTCCACGAAGTCAAGTCCCATTTTTTCAGATTCAGACAACAGCAGTTTCATGAGCTTCCCTGCTATCCCCATCCTTCTGAACTCCGGCAGCGTATATACATTCATGACCGTTCCTGTTCTTCCGCTGATAAACGTCGGATTCGCAGGCTTCTCAGATACATACAAAAAGCAACAGCCTGCGATATTATCTCCGTCTCTGCATACAAAAGCATACAGATCCTCATTCAAGTGCCGGCGAAAATAGGTCGGCAGGCTGTCTCCGATACGTTTCAGATCATCCTGCGCTATCTCTCCGTAATCCTCAGATAAGTATCCAAGCCTCAGTCTGGTTAACCCGGCTATATCATTAGTATCAGCTTTTTCATAAATCATAATGCACCTCCAGATAGTCCGTTTATATATTCAAAAAATGCCATAGTACCTCCGGAATTATATCCGGAAGCGCTATGGCTTTGCTTATCAATAGAATGTAGCTACTTCCTTCTCAGGCGGAGCTGCATCTGCTATTTCCTTGATATAAAGTACCGGTCCCGGACCGCGATAGAGCTTATGTCTCTGCACGCTGATGACTGCTGTTACCATCATCCAGTGCTTCGGCTTCAGGTCAATGGGCTTTTCGTACTGCGCAACACACCAGCAGTACTGTATATCCTCAACGCAGCAGGTCATAATATGCCTTCCGACTGCAAACGAATTCTCAGGGAACTTGTTATTGCGGGCAGCAAGTGCCTTGAAGGTTATCTTCTTGCCGTCATATTTCTCCGGGTCGTCCATAATATCACGATACCACAGAGCAAAGTCCTCATCCTTGATGATTATGTGGTCAGCTTCAACATCAAATGGCAGCGGATCCTCAATATCATCATATGCGACCTGTCCGTCTGTATACTCATAGCATATATCGCTGCGCCTGCTGACACCGCGTACTATCTTATGGAACTCATTTGGATCCATGGATTTCTCAAAACGATTGAATACTACCAGCTCGCAGGAATTGAGCTTGTCAACTACAAGACTGCGCATATTTGCATTATACTGCATGAATGTCGATGCATCTGCAAACATCATCGTCTGGTATACGCCCCAGTCATCAGGCATATTGCTGTAAAGGTCATTTATCAGCCACATACCGTTATACTCGATAACAACACGCTCTGCTTTGGTCTCGTCCATAAGGCGCATAAGGTTTGCTTCGTTGAAATCCTCCTTATCTTCAATGACACGGAGCTCAACGCAGCCTTTTTTCGGGAACTTGGAGAAATCGAACTCCTCTATACCCTCCTCGCAGACAAGAAGAAGTGTGCGCTCACCTGTGTTGAAGCGCTTGTCCTCCAGTGTCTCCTGTATGAAACGAGTCTTTCCTGATTCAAGGAATCCCACGAACAAATAGACGGGAATTATCTCTTCCTGATCATTAGGCATTGCCTTACCTCCTTATTCAACGCAGAAAAGCTTTGCTATAGCGTCTTCTTTCAGCTTTGAACCGATCACGCAAAGACGGCCGGTTGTTTCTGCACTTCCGTGACGTACATCCGGTACGCCCGGTACATAATCAAAGTGGATCCACTGACCGTCCTCACCTGCTACGATACCCTTTGCACGAAGTACAAGTCCGTAAGTCTCCTCATCGGAAAGAGCCTCCAGAGCAGCAGTGATAGCCTCAGTTGTATACGGACGGGGAGTCTCAGCGCCCCAGCTTGTGAATACTTCGTCAGCATGGTGGTGATGGTGATGCTCGTGATCATGGTCATGACAGCCGCAGGTGCAGTCCGGACCATGATCGTGATGATGTTCGTGCTCGTCATCATCGTGGTCATGGTGATGGTGATGCTCGTGGTCATCATCATCGTGGTCATGGTGGTGATGATGTTCGTGCTCGTCATCGTCGTCATCGTCATGATGGTGATGATGATTTGCCTCGTCAAGGAGATGTTTCAGCTCGTCATCAAGTGTATTCTTCTGTGTCATTGCATCAACAAGCTGACTTCCGGTGAGCTCGTCCCACTCAGTTGTAACGATCGGAGCCTTACTGTTGTGCTCACGAAGCAGTGCAACTACTTCATTGAGCTTCTCCTGTGAAAGGCCTGCTGTATGGCTGAGGATAAGGCAGCTTGCATATGTTATCTGGTTGTTGAAGAACTCACCGAAGTTCTTCTGGTACATCTTGCACTTCTTTGCATCAACTACAGTTGTGAATCCGTCCAGCTCTACATCATGTGCATCGATATTGCGTACTGCATTTATAACATCGCTGAGCTTTCCGACGCCAGAAGGCTCGATAAGGATACGGTCAGGCTTGTACTCTTCAAGTACCTGTACCAGTGCCTTGCCGAAATCACCAACGAGGCTGCAGCATATGCATCCGGAGTTCATTTCTGTGATCTCAATGCCTGCATCCTTCAGGAATCCGCCGTCAATACCGATCTGTCCGAACTCATTTTCGATAAGAACGAGCTTCTCGCCCTTATATCCTTCATTTATAAGCTTCTTGATAAGTGTTGTCTTACCAGCTCCAAGAAAGCCGGAAAAGATAGTTATCTTTGTCATACATATCAACTTCTTTCTAAACTTTTGCCGCACCCACGGCGTACTATTTATTAGTATAGCACGTTTTGAGCACAAATGCAAGTGGTATATGTGAAGTGTTTAACGCTTAGAACCTGTCCACATAGGGTGAATGTACGGATTTTCAGGCATAATTTTGTCGGTGACAATGCAAAAATCCGCCGACGGGCTGTCGCCCTTCAAGGATTTTTAAGGCAATACCGCACAAAGATTGTGCTGAAGATGCGCCGTGAGATTTT
>CADBNS010000048.1 GCA_902796065.1 Ruminococcus flavefaciens | reverse complement strand
TTTGTCGGTGACAAGGCAAAAATCCGCCGACGGGCTGTCGCCCTTCAAGGATTCTTAACGCAGTCACCGGCAAAATTTGACGAAAAGCCGTGCATGAATCCCTATGTGGACAGGTTCTTATATTTCAGGGCAGTACTGGACAATTCCGGACATATCGTGTATAATATATGATGATGAAAAATACAGTTAAGGAGAATAACAAGTGATATTATTAACTGCTCAGAATATATCCAAGACCTATATGGAACGCAAGGTGCTTGATGACGTATCGTTTTTTCTGAATGAGGGCGACAAGGTAGGCATCATAGGCATAAACGGTACCGGTAAATCCACGCTGCTGAAGATACTTGCAGGCGCTGAAGAACCGGATACGGGAGAGGTGATACGCACCAACGGGATAAAGGTGTCATATCTGCCGCAGATACCGGAGTTTGACGACCACGGCAGTATCCTTGAGCAGGTCCTCGCTCATCTGCCGAAGGATCTGCGGGAGAGCAAGGAGTTTGAAGCTAAGTCGATACTGGATAAGTTAGGCATATCGGACTACGACAGGGACATCAGTACGCTTTCCGGCGGCGAGAAGAGAAGAGCCGGCATCGCATCGGCACTCGTGCAGCCAAGCGATGTATTGCTGCTGGACGAGCCGACTAACCATATCGACAACGAGACAGCTCAGCTCCTTGAAGACCTGCTGCTGAAATACCGTGGTGCTATTGTCATGGTAACTCATGACAGATACTTCCTGAATAAGATATGCCGGCGGATAGTGGAGGTAGAGCGCGGAAAGATATATTCCTGCGACGGAAACTATTCTGAATATCTGGCATACAAGGCGCAGCGTGAGGCTGATGCTGAAGCGGCTGAGCGCAGGAACAGGTCGATATACCGCAGAGAGCTTGAATGGATAAGCCGTGGAGCAATAGCCCGCGGAACTAAGTCCAAGGACAGGATAGAGCGTTTTGAGCAGCTGAAAAACAGAGAAAAGCCTGTCGAGACCGAGAAACTGCAATTGCAGTCGGTATCATCTCGACTGGGCAAAAAGACGATCGAAATAGAGGGCATCAGTAAGGAAATTGACGGAAAGCAGCTGATAAGCGACTTCTCGTACATCATATCCCGTAATGCGCGAATAGGCATAGTAGGCCGCAACGGTGCCGGAAAGAGTACGTTCCTCAAGATGATATTGGGACAGGTACGTCCGGACTCCGGCAGTATAGTAATAGGCGACACGGTCAATATAGGCTACTACTCACAGGAGTGCGAGTCAATGGACCCGACTATGCGTGTGATAGAGTATATCCGCGAGACCGCTGACCGCATTCAGACACCGGAGGGAACTGTGACGGCATCGCAGATGCTGGAACGCTTCCTGTTCACGCCGGAGTTGCAGTGGAACCGCATCGAGAAACTGTCCGGCGGTGAGCGCAAGAGACTGTACCTGCTGAAGGTGCTGATGACTGCGCCGAATATACTGCTTCTGGACGAGCCGACCAACGACCTCGATATAACTACGCTGACGATACTTGAGGACTATCTGGAGAATTTCAGCGGAGCAGTTATTGCTGTATCCCATGACCGTTATTTTCTGGACAAGATGGCAGATGAGATATTTGAGTTCCACAACGGACAGTGTATACGCTACAACGGAAACTACAGCGACTATGCGGAGAAGGTGCGTGAGCGCGGCGATAGTGTCGAAAAGGTGCGCAAGAAGGGCGAGAAGAAGGAGAGAGTATATACCGGCAAGACTAAGCTGAGATTCTCGTTCAAGGAGCAGCGCGAATACGACAATATCGATGGTGAGATCGCAGAGCTTGAAGAAGCAATTGCAAATGCGGATAAGGAAATAGCTGCAAATACTTCGGACTACGTGAAGTTGCAGGAGCTGACAGATAAGAAATCCGACCTCGAAGCACAGCTGGAACAGAAAATGGAGCGCTGGGTGTACCTCAACGAGCTCGCCGAGCGCATAGCGAACGGAGAAATGGTGTGATCGAAGCCGTTCGGACTGTTGCTTCGTGACATCTTCCCACACTGTGGGGAGTCACCCCCGAGATTTTTGACTCCAAATTATAGCCGAACAGGGCGCGCCATGATAATAGCAAGTACGGCAAGTACTTCATGGCGCGCCCTGTTCGGCTAAAATTGAAAGTTTTAGGAAATGAGTTTGAGGAAGAAGCCTTTTTCAAAAGGGTTCTTCCTCAATAATACACGTAAAGACTATACCAGAACGAAGTAACATGCCAAACAGCGCAACACAGATCAATTTATCTTTTCGGAAGCGCGTGCCATTTTCTTTTGTTTTTTGATCTGATACATTTTCTCATCAGCGTGTTCGATGATCTTGTAGAGGGAATCGCCGGTACTGAGCTCCTTAATGACGCTGCCGACGCTGGCGGAGATCGTATAGGGACGTCTTACGAGGGAGTTGATATTAGCGAGGCCCTTACTGATCTTACGGCTCAGGAGTTCCGCGGCATCGCCCTTGATACTGGAGCTGAAAATGACGAACTCATCGCCGCCGAATCTTGCACAAATATCGGTAGGTGAGCAGCAGTCGCGGATTACATTGGATAGGCATTTGATAGCGAAATCGCCCTCATTGTGGCCGTAGTTATCGTTGATGAATTTGAGCATATCCATATCGATGAAGCTCATCATGACCTTTTTGTTATTAGCGACGCAGTCCTTGAACATATCGTCAACGATATTGAAGAAACCATTGCGGTTATAGATATTGCAGAGCGGATCGATAACATAGATGCGGTTCAGCTCCTCCATATTCTTATTGATATGGTTTACCTTAGTGATATTTTCCAGCGAGTTGCTGATATTGAGGCAGAGAGTATGGCTCAGGAGGCTGTAAATAGGGAAATCGCTGTTAGTGATGATATAGTATCCGAGGCACTTCTCGCCGTAATGGAGTGGCAGGAAGTAGTTTATATTACCGCCGGAGTCGCACTCATAGGGGAACATATCGCTGCTTGAGAAGAGCTCCACCTCGGAGATCTCGCCGTTATCCCAGATAATGGGAGCGCACATATACTCGCTGTAGGTAGCATTTTCGTCGATAAGAGAGGAGGTATTGAAAGCGTCCTCCCAGTCGGCGATAAGGCAGAGGGAGAATTTTTCGCAGTCCAGCTCATTGAGCATTTTACCGATGACATCGAAAGCGAGCTCAGCGGTTTCTGCCTCAGCGAGGGCAGCAGTAAGCCTGTTGAGCATATGTACGTGGTTATTCATAGCCTCAATGCGGTGGTAGGTATTCTTTTTATACTCCGCCATATTCTCCTCCATACAGCCTGGACAGCCGCAGCTTTCGGTAAAAACAGGGGAAGCGGAGAGGATAGTACTTTTCTCCTGAGGCTTTTTATTAATAAGGTTCATGAGAATCTCGCAGGCTTTCACGCCGGAGGTATACAGCGGACGGTTAACAGTTGTGAGGGTAGGGCAGGAATTCTGAGCATTGAAGGTATTGTCGAAGCCGGTTACGATTACATCTCCGGGGATCTTTACGTTCATTTTTTCCAGTGAAGACATAACAGTAAGAGCCATACTGTCGTTAGCGCAAATGAAAGCATCGGGCATAGGCAGACCGGAAGCCTTATGAGCCTCCACAGCCTGAGTACCGTCGAAGCTTCTGAAATTGCCGTGGAAGAAGCGTCTGTCATCGAATTCAATACCATTATCTTTCAGAGCATCGCAGAAGGCATTATAGCGTGTCAGACCCTCCGGGTTAGCGAGGGGACCCGAAACGTAGTTGAAGACCTTAGCCTTATGCACCTTGATAACGTGCTCCACGAGCTCATACATAACGGAATAGTTATCGATACTGATGTCATAGAAATCGGGGTAATCCTTGGATTCAAACACCACAGCAGGAATACCGGACTCCTTGACCTTATCTGTAACTCTGTCTCTGAGCACATCGTCAGCGAAGGTATTGGTAAGGACGATAGCGCCGTCGAAGCGGGAAAAATTGGTGAGGTTATATATACTGAACTCACCTATATCGAACTTACGGCTGTCGACAACTCCGCCGAATGCAGAGAAATAGGATACGTTGATATTATTCTGTTTTGCGAAATTATTGATTCCACAAATGATGTTATAAGGATATTCTTCATCGAGACCAACGACGATTACAGCGAAATGTATTATACTCATGATTTTCCCCCCGTTCAGAGTCAATGTTTCTACTACATATTATAACACTTTTTCCACAAGAATAAAAGAGGAAACGGGAATTTTGGATAAAATGTTATATTTGAGGCACTGCATTTATGCAAAAGATACAATGAATCAGGAGCGGTCTCTGGAGCTGCCGATAAAAAACATACCTCCGAACAGCTTATACATAATGCGTTCGAGGTTTTCGTGGGAGAGACTGCAGCCGTTGAGCACGTAATTCTTGGCGATACTGTTCATTCCGCTGGCGATGAAGTCGATGAGAAAAACGCGCTCCTCGCCGGAAATATCCTCCATAAAGTTATCGCAGGCCATAAAAGCCTCGTACTGCACATCATAGAGACAGTGCATCATATCATTCTTGACGAGCATTCTGAGGATATGCTGTCTGTCAGTGATATACTTGCTGTAGCCGTGACAGAATGTGCGGAAGCTGGCGGAGCGGCAGTTGCATTTAGAAACAGGGGGAGTATAGCTGAAAGAGTTCTGCAGCTCATAGATAATGACGTTTTCCTTACTGCCGAAGAGGGAGTAGAAGGTCTGGCGGGATACCTGAGCCTCCTTGCACATTTCGCTGATACTAATATCCGCGAATGGTTTGGACTCCATAAGTTTCAGCAGGGCTTCCGAGATGAGACGCTGAGAAAGGAGAGCGGATCTGTTATCGCCGTTATACATTGACAAAACACCTCTTTTTGTAAAAGTTTATAATAGTGACTTGACAAATAAGTCAGATTGTGATATTATCATATCACAGACTTGGACAAATGTCAAGGACGTGACGGAAAGAACCGTCCCGCATGAAGTGTATGCGGAGAAAAAAGAAAAGAATCAGGAGGTCATGAAAATGGCACAGATCACAAAGGAAACAAGAATTGGCGAGCTGCTTGAGATCAACATGGATGCAGCAGCACCGGTACTGCTTGGAATAGGAATGCACTGTCTTGGATGTCCGGCATCACAGATGGAGACTATCGAGGAAGCAGCTGCTGTACACGGTATCGATGCAGATGCGCTGGTAAAGGAACTGAACGAAAAGATCAACGCAGCACAGTAATGCGTGTTAGCTGAGATCTCCTTCTTATTAAGACCAAAAAAATAGAATAAATTAAACAGCCGCAGAAGAGAACATCTGCGGCTGTTTTTGTATGATTCAGAAAATGAGAGCCTGTCCACATATGGTGAATGTACGGATTTTCAGGCATAATTTTGTCGGTGACAAGGCAATAATCCGCCGACGGGCTGTCGCCCTTCAAGGATTTTTAA
>CADBNS010000047.1 GCA_902796065.1 Ruminococcus flavefaciens | reverse complement strand
TCAGTATGCCTGCGGAATTTCTATACAATCTGACGAAAAATCTCACGGCGCATCTTCAGCACAATCTTTGTGCGGTATTGCCTTAAATGAAGCCGTTTTTCATCAGTTTTTCCATAGTCAGTCCGCCGGAAGCTGTAGGTTTCTGCGGCATCATCAGTTTTTCGACATACTTGCCGATAATATCGTTTTCGAGGTTGACAATATCACCGGCGGACTTATGTGACAGAACAGTCTGCTCTGCGGTATGGGGGATAATAGAGACGCTGAAATCCGCATCTGAGACCTTCGCGACAGTGAGGCTGATGCCGTCGATAGCGACGGAGCCTTTCTCCACGATATACCGCAGTATCTCCGGAGCAGCGGAGATGGTATACCAGAGAGCGATACCGTCCCTGCGTATATTGGTGATAGTACCTGTGCCGTCGATATGACCGGAGACGATATGACCGCCGAATCTTCCGCCGGCAGCCATAGCGCGTTCCAGGTCTACGGGACTGCCGGAGCTGAGCGTACCGAGTGAAGAGCGGCTGAGAGTCTCATTCATTACATCAGCCTGAAATGAGGAACTGTCGAAATCCGTGACGGTGAGGCATACGCCGTTGACTGCGATACTGTCGCCGAGGTGTACGTCCTCCAGCACCTTTTTAGCGGCTATGCGGATAAAAGAGGAAGTACCGCTGCGCTGGACGGAGATAACAGAACCGACCTCTTCGATTATACCTGTGAACATTTTTTCACCTTGCTTTCTATGAGCAGATCATTGCCGAAGCGTGTGATATTTTGAGTTTCCAGCATAAACGCATCAGCAGGAGAGCTGACACCGCAGCCGGCAACAGGGGAAGGCGCGTCAGCGCCGCCGAAGATCTTCGGAGCCACATAGGTATGCACCTTATTGACGATACCCTGACTAAGAGCGGACCAGTTGAGCTGAGCGCCGCCTTCGAGGAGGATGCTGTCGATGTGCATCTCTTCGCCGAGGATACCCATGAGGGCATTGAGGTCGGTGTGACCGTTAAGCTCAGGAACTTCCAGCACTTCACAGCCTGCAGCTTCCAGAGCGGCTTTCTTATCGGCATCAGGAGCACAGCATACGATGACAGTGCGGACATCGCCGGCAGTTTTAACGATATTGGAGCTCATAGGGATACGCAGGCGGGTATCGCAGATGATACGGACGGGATCTCTGCCGTTCTCGAGGCGGCAGGTAAGGAGTGGGTCGTCAGCGAGGACAGTGCCGATACCGGTCATTATGGCGGTATGGCGGAGTCTTTCGTGCTGCACATTAAGTCTTGCCTCCTCACCGGTTATCCATTTGGACTCACCGTTGAAGCAGGCTATCTTGCCGTCCGCAGTCATAGCGTACTTCATGGTAACGAAGGGACGCTTTGAAGTGATATAGTGCAGGAAGATCTCATTGAGAGCATCGCACTCATCGCGGAGGACATTCTCAACGACCTCTATACCATGCTCCCGCAGGATTTTAACGCCTTTTCCGGCGACAAGGGGATTAGGATCAGCAGAGCCGATAAACACTCGTCTGATGCCGTGAGCGATAACAGCGTCGGTGCAGGGCGGCTGTTTACCGTGGTGGCAGCAGGGTTCGAGGGTGACATACATATCAGCGCCGGAGCAGTCGATACCGCGGCTGTCGCAGTCAGCGAAGGCGTTGCGTTCGGCGTGAAGGTCGCCGCAGCGTTTATGCCAGCCCTGACCGATAACAGAGCCGTCTCTGACGATAACAGCGCCGACCATAGGGTTAGGGCTGACGAAGCCCATACCATTTTTAGCCAGCTCCAGAGCGGAGCGCATAAAAAACTCGTTATCCATAAGCACCTCCGAAAAGAAATAAAAAAGCCCCGGAACTTCGGGGCGGAAAGTCATATACAGCGCGAAAAAGCGCAGTTATCTTCTATCATCCGGACTATTACCGTCGGCTCCGGGATCACACCGGATCAACCGCACAAGCGGCTCGCAGGCTACACTGCCGGTCAGGAATCACACCCTGCCCTGAAGATAACTATATTATAGCACATTGACACAGCCATGTCAATAAGGAAATTTAAATGTTATTGGATCGAGCAGTAACCGGCGTATCTGATAAGTTCCTGACCCTCATCGCTGATGAGATAGTCCTTGATAGCCTCAGCCTTGGGATCGCCGCCTTTGATGGTAACAGCGTAGTATCCGGAGGTAAGGGGATAGGAGCCGTCTCTGAGGTTTACGTCATCGGGACTAACATCGTTGATCCTCAGCACTTTGATATTATCGTTTTTATAGAGGTTATTGAGGTAATAGTTAAAGGAATATCCGATACTTCTGGGAGAGTTTTCATAGGAAGCGATCCTCTCCACAAGTTCGCCCATTGCCATGATCATTGTTTGTGTTATGTCGGGATGTTTATATATAGGCAGACCCTTCATAACCATATTTTCCATAGCAGTCTGGCTGCCGGAGCTTTCGGAGCGGATATAAGGTATGATCTCCTCATCGTAACCGCCGACCTCAGCCCAGTTAGTGATCTCGCCGGTGTAGATGGCCTGTATCTGTTCGAGAGTGAGGGAATCGACGGGATTATCTATGTGTGTGATAAAGACGAAGCCGTCGTAGGCGATAGGAGTGACCTCCAGTTCAACGCCGTTTTCCGCAGCGAGGGCAAGCTCCTGATCGGAAGGTTCGGTAACGATGATGATAGATTTATCTTTCTTTCCGAGGATAAGGTTTTCGTAAGCGTCGCCTGTAGTATTGTGGTCGATATAGAATGGCAGGTCCTTATCAGAGGCATCACAGAACTGTCTGCACAGCTCTGCTGTTATTGGAATAGTGGCAGTAGAGCCGTCGATATGGCGAATGTCGTACTTATCGAACAGTGACTTATCGCTTATGAACTGCTGCCAGTCGTCGGGACGATCAAGGGAAACATTGATATTTCTTGAGAATCCAGCTGAATTGTGCGGCTTGACTTCAAATACCTTTTCTGTCTGAGTGAAATGCAGGCGGTGCCATGATTCGTCCATGAGCTTATTGACCTCATCGCCAACGTACTCTTTGGTCTCACCATTTGGAAGAGTTTCAGAGCAGGCGATAGAGTATCTGACCTTATCATTGACATACAGGTCATTAATATCCCGGCCTTCAGCGATAGATTGTTTGAAATAGAGATTCAGTTTGTGATCGGAAGCGATCCTGAGGCCATTGCACGAAGTTGAGGTATCAGTTGAAGTAATCTTAGAGTCTTTGAAGAAGAAGTATACATAAAGGCTCTCAAAAGGATCAACTTCAGTAACGGATAGCTCATTGAAGAAAGGTTTGAATTTCTTTTCAGTCTGAGTGAAGTTGATGGCAAACTGTTTATTTGCGTAATCATTGACATCGACCGCAGGAGAATAACCATTATAGAGAAGCAGGTGAACAGTGATCTCATCGCCTTCTTTGAAATCGTCTTCCAGCGGATCGTGATAGAAAAACGGTACGCAGCCGACTCTCTCCAGCTTTTCGAGGTTATCGTTACTAAAAGAATAGAGATCGACAGTTTTTTCCTCTTTACCGATGTAAATATTCTTTCTCTCGACCTTTACGTCACAGTCGTAATCTTCTGAAATATTGATGATACTGCCGTCATAATCGTGTCTAAAGCAGAAATTCAGGCCTTTAAAGGGATCAACTTCCAAAAGGGGTTCAGTAGCAGGTTCTTCTGTTGTGACCGGCTGACTGATCTCCGGCGGATCGGCAGTTTTGTCAGCACATCCTGACAGCAGCACAGCGGACAGGACAGCAGTTAATAAAATCGGGAAATATTTTTTCATTATGTCCTCCAAAAAGAACTAAGATAATCTAATTATAGCCAGACCTGATGAATATGTCAATAAAATGACGATAGCAGAGAATAACAAATCCCTCCGGAGCAGACCGGAGGGACTTAGAAGAAGTATCAGCTGAGAAATTTTCTGTCATCGGAGACAGTATAGCTGTCCACATCGATGATCTTAGGTTCGGGAGCGGGATTATTGAGGTCGGTAAACACATTGAAAGCGCCAATGCCGATAATAATGAGTCCTGCGATAATTCTGAACCATTTGCTTACTGAGAACGGGTGGAAAATGAACACAGCAGCAGCGATGATAAGAAGGACACCGATAGCAGCCTTCATCTGCCACTTACCTCTTACGCGGTAGATCTCGATAGCAGTAAATATCCGTTCGATACCGGAAATACCCATTATGATACCGGCGATCATTGGGATACCTGTAGTAACGAAATTCGGCAGTAGAATGATACAAGCGCCGATGATGATACCGAGGATATTGCCGGTGATGAGGGATCTTCCGAGACCGGAAGAAGCGCCCATGAAAAGTCTGACGATACTGAAGCAGATTATAGCGGCGCCGACGATATAGAAGATACGTGAGATGATGCCCGGGAAGAAAGCGATAAGCAGACCTGCGGCGATCATCATAATGCCTTTGGTAAGACTATTGTACTTGTTTTTTATCATATGAAAGAAAAGCCTCCTGTGATACGATTATATGAGAACAGAGATATACTTCATGACAAATTTTCTGAACTTATTCACACTGCCAAACTGTTTTTCAGCGACAGAGGTCACGAGCAGTTTGCATTTAGTGACCTCATTGTCATCGGGTTCCTCCTGGCTGAACTGAGCCTTAAGAGCGACCTTGACGAAATCGACGAAGCTGTTCTTGTCTGTGAATCTACCGGAGAGTTTTTCGTCAGCGAAGCCGGCGAAATCCATGAAATTCATATCATTCTGTTCAATATTCATAGAGCTCAGCAGTTTTTCGGCGTACTGGTAGATATACTTCATTTTTTCGGAGTTAGACCCCTCAGAGAAGTGTTTAGCACGCAGATCGAGGATGATCCTGCGTCTGATGAGGACAACAGCCAGAACAGCGGCAATTAAGAGGGTAAAGAAGATGAAATATTTTACAGATTCCGGGATAGTTCTGCCCTCACTGCCGCCGGGGAGAATACCGGTACCGCTGTCAGTAGTGACAGGAGTGGTGGTATGTACGTGAGCAGGCTGATTCTTGTCAGTAGTAGCATCAGGATCCCGTGAAGTAGTCTGACCTGTTGTGGTAGACACAGCAACGGTAGTGGTATATGTAGTCTGGACCGGTTCAGTCTCGGTAGTAGTGGTAGCGGGAGTAGTATCGATAGACTGATTGGAGTAGCCCTCAGTGAACTCGAAGGGCTGCCAGCCGAAGCCGTCCACATAAATCTCAGTCCAGGCGTGGGACCTGTTATCCTTGATGCTGAAAGTATAGGAATCGTTATCCTGTCTGTTTTTTTCGTTGAAGTCGTCACCGACGATAACATAGCCGGTAGCATATCTTGCGGGAATACCAGCCATACGGCAGAGAATAACGCCGGCAGTAGCGAAGTGGGTACAGAAGCCCTTGTGGTTCTCGAGGAGGAAGTAGTTGACGAAATCGCGTGTAGTCGGAGTTTTACCCGGAGAGAGAGAATAATCGTTCTCAGCGAAGAGCTTATCGCGGAGAGCGATGAGACTATCGTACTTTTCAACAGGCGAAGCCGAAGCAGCCACAGCATTGATCTCATCACTGTAAGCCGCGCGTACCTCATTCATTTCAACGGAATCTGGCAGCTGCAGGTAGTTCTCGTAAACGAACTTCTTGTATTCATTCTGCATGAGCTGAGCCATAACAGAATCCGGAGTCAGCTCATAATTATATTCTGTATCGATAGAAATGAAGTTATCGTAGTTAATGAGGTCGTGAGCGGAACAGTACTCGATGATTGCGCTGGTCAGAGCGGACTGCTCAGGGGAGGTATCAGCGAAGAAGGTCTTTCTCATAATGGGAGTAGCCTTGCTGAACACGGCAGAAATATCGTTTGCGATAAAGGGAACGGAGTATTTAGAGCCGCTCTTATGGGGAACAGAGTAAGTATCGTTGAGATATGAGGTATTACCGTCGCGCAGGGCACTGTAGGGGATAAAGGACTTATCGTTCCTGAGTTTTGACTCGATGATGATATTGTTCACGGCTGAGGTATTCTCATAGTAATCCGGCAGGCTGTACTGCGAGAACACGCCTGCGAAGTCCTGAGGGTGCATACCGTACTTTCTGAACAGGTCGAACATAGGCACATTGTACTTGTTGCCGTCCAGCTTATCCCATTTGTTATCTTGATAGACAGAGCCTGTGTAGTCCTTGAGGTAGATAGCGCTGTAAG
>CADBNS010000046.1 GCA_902796065.1 Ruminococcus flavefaciens | reverse complement strand
GTATGTACCGTTTGGTACCTTGACATCAGTGAGCTTGTCGCCGGAAACCCATGAAAGGGTCTTGCCGCTTGTGGACTTGGCTACAGCGCCCTCGCCGAGAGTAAGTGAACCCTCAGTGAACTCGATGTCGTTGCCCTTTGCGTCCTTACCTGTGAGAGTAAGAGTAGCGCCCTTGACCTCACTGCCTGTGCCGTCGATCTTGTTGATCTTGACATCGGTCTTCTTGTAATCATCGACCATTGTTACAGAATCCTCAGTAACCTCAGAAGGCTTTGTAACAGATGTACCTGTTACCTTGCCGTCCTCAACTGTGAACTCGATAACTGTAGCGATCTCGAATTCCTCAGGAGCAAGAGTCTCAGTCAGAGTGTACTTACCGTCCTGTACCTTGATCTTGGAAGCAGAGGTACCGGAGGTCCATTTAAGTGAAGTTCCAGCCTCGCCGAACTCAGCGTCTGTGCCGGCTGTGAACTGATCCTCAGTGAATGTTACAGGTGTTCCGTCATTATAAGTACCTGTGAGCTCAAGCTCAGCGCCCTTGATCTCATTGCCAAGAACGTCAGCCTTGCTTATTGTTACGTCATTGAACGGGAGCTTCTCGTCAGAGATAACTACCTTATCAGCCTCTGCATCATTGACCTTGATCTTACCGCCGCTTATAGTGAAATTGAAATCGTTGGTAACATCGTAGCCGGCAGGAGCTGCATCTTCGTGGAGTGTATAATTACCGTCAGGGAGTCCCTTTACAACAGTTGAAGTTGTACCGGACTTCCATACAGCCGCATTCTTGTTGTCTGCGCTGCTGAGATCCTCAGCACCCTCGCCAAGAACGATCTCATACTTTGTGAAGTCAACAGCCTGGCCGCTGAAATCCTTACCTGTAAGGGTGAGAACTGCACCAGGGAGCTCTTTGCTTCCGTCTGCTGCATCGACCTTGCTGATCTCTGTGTCTGTCTTGAAGAGTCTGTCGTTAACGACCAGTGAACTGCTGCCGCCGTCAGCGACCTTGCCGCCGCTGATAGTGAACTTGACGTCACCCTCAGCAACATCATAACCGGCAGGAGCACTTACCTCATGGAGAACATAGTCACCATCAGCCAGATCCTTGATAGTTGAAGCTGATGTACCGGATACCCATGTGATGGACTTTCCGTCGCTGCTGAGCTCAGCAGTTTCAGAAGCACCCTCACCTGCTGTATACTGATCAGCTGTGAAGATGATGTCCTTAGTTGTGCTGCCGTCCTTAGTGGTACCTGTAAGAGTGAGCTTAGCACCGGCTACCTCTTCGTTGGTATCAACATCATGCTTGCTGATCTCAACCGCAGCCTTGATGAGCTTGTCTCCAAGGACCACATGGTCATTGTCTCTGAGCTCTGAACCCTCAGGAGCCTCATTGACCTTGATCTTACCGTTTTCAACTTCAAATACGAAATCTGAAGTAGCTGCCTCATAACCGGCAGGAGCACTTACCTCATGGAGAGTATACTTACCGTCCGGTACCTCGACCTTAGTAGCAGATGTACCTGACTTCCACTTGATGGAAGTGCCGCTTATAGAAGCATCAGTAACGCCATCGCCCTTTGTGAGGACTGCGCCTGCTTCTTCAAAGTTGATCGGCTCACCATTCTTGTCAACGCCTGTAAGTGTCAGGTCAGCGCCGGGGATCTCACTGCCGGCATTGCCGATCTCTTCCTTGCTGATGTTAACAGCAGTGAACTTCTCGTCCTTCATTGTGATCGAAGTTGTCTCAACTGAAGTGCCATCGATCTGCTTTACAGTGACCTTACCGTCATTAACAGTAAAGTTGATGTCTGTAGCCTTACCGTATCCTGCGGGAGCAGTATCCTCATGGAGGATATACTCACCGTCCTCAAGCCTGAGCTCAGCAGCCTTATCAGTTGAAGTCCAGTTGAGCTGCTTTCCGTCATTTGTGATCTCCGCATCGGAAGGACCGGTAATATATCCCGGAAGGAACACAACGTCACCGTCGCTGTTCTTACCGGTAAGTGTCATTTCAGCGCCTGCGATCTCATCGCCGCCCATATCGGTCTTTGTGAAGGATACCTCAGAGAATGCCCTGTCGGACATATCGATCTGATCCTTCTCAGCGCCGTTGACCTTTATCTTGCCATCACTGACAGTGAAAGCTATGTCAGTAGTCTTGTTATAGCCGGCAGGAGCTGCATTCTCATGGAGAATATAGTCGCCGTCATCAAGAGTTACCTCAGTGGGAGTGTTGCCTGATACCCAGACAAGAGCATTGCCGTTCTCATTTCTGAACTCGGCACCGTTGCCCTTCTCCTTGATCTGTTCAGACTTGAACTCAACAGGAGAACCGTCCTTACCGGTACCGGTAAGAGTGAGAACTGCGCCCGGAAGCTCAGTTCCGCCGAGAGCAGACTTGCTGATCTTCACATCAGTACCCTTAGGACCTGCCTCTTCGTACTTGTTTACGAATTCAAGAGCCTTGTCAGTTCTGATGCTTACGTTTCTTGTAGTCTGATCCGGATACGGGACTCTGTTGAACGGGTAGAAGTGATGCTCGTTACTTTCTCTGCTCCACTCACCTGAAGAAGCATCAAGCTGAACGTTATAAACGTTCTTTCCGACAACGCCGCCTTCACCGCCGGCATATCTTATGTCGGACTGAGGAGCGATAAGGTGGAAGCTGAGTGACTCCTGACCGATTACAGAAGTCTCAGTAGCGTCAGGAAGGTTTACCATGAACTTCATACCGCCGAGGTAGAAGTCCTGTGACTGGTGGCTTCCCTCATCACCGACTGCCTCGCGGAGGTCTTTCATAAGACCGCTTCCCCACTCGCCGTTGAAACCGATATTCAGTGACTTTGCATCCTCACCGTATGCCTTATAAGCCATCATATCCAGTGAAGTGCTGAAAGTATCAGCCTTTGCTGCGAGGGCATTGAACACGAGCTTGTCAGAGCCGGGGAATGAAAGTGTGTATCTGTTTTTCTGGAAGTCAGCGTCAGTGCCGCTGGGGGTAACGAGGTTGATGCAGAGCTGCTTGGACATACCCCATTGTGAGCCAGAAGCCTGATCAACGATCTCCTTGGGGATAGTTATGTTAGCATCGTGATCCGGAAGGACGATGTTAAGGTAAGCCTTTTCCTTGATCTTACCCCATTGACCTGTTTCAGGGTCCTGACCGTCAACAGTAACATAGACGAAATTGCTGTCGTCCACGATAATATCCGGATCGGCAACATAAGATGCGGACTGTTTCTTAATCGCATCAAAAGCGGCATTGAAATCAATGAGTTCGACATCGGTCTTTTCCCATCCTTCAGCCGGCATCTCAGCATCGGGCTTGAAATATCTTGCCTTTAGCTTTGAAGTATCGAAATCCTTGTAATCCGTTGCATTGGTAACGGTCGATTTGAATCTGACAGCGGGATTATCGATAATATCGCTGATGTCATAGACGTAAGTATCGACCGGAGCACCGTCACCGCCCTGGAAATTACCGATTCCTTTACCGCCGACAGCAATAGCGCCTGCCTGATGCTGCGACATTCGGAAATCACCGGAAGTGAATACGGTGTAGTTGGAGAGGATGGTCTCAAGTGAATAATCCCCCTCAAAAACCGGGTTAACACTTGTGGAACCGCCCTCACTCACAGTAACGACGACGCTGAAGTCCTTGGGTTCGGCAACATAAGTCATGCCTTTCGTATCGCCCTTAGTCTCAGCGACCTTGTACTTGTAAGTGTAAGTGCCTGCAGGAAGAGATTCTGTGGTGATTTTGATTGCATCAAATAATCCCTCTGCGCCATTTCCGACTTTCAGGGTAAGCGAAGTCTTACCATCTGGCATCGGAGCTCCGTCAACAGGAGTAAGAGTGAACTCAAACTTCTCATCGCCGGAGTAGGGGCCGTCAACAGTTTTCCTGACCGGAACGCTGAATTCCACCTGTTTATCACTGGCAGCCTTCGACGTCAGCAGGTTCAAACCATTAGCGGACAAGACACTCGATAGCGCGATCACGGCGGACGCTGCTCCGCTTAGCAACCGCTTTCCTATAGGCTTGCCTATAGGAGCACGAGTATTCTGCATGGTCTCAATCCTCCTAAAATGTTAAATTTTTTTCAGCAGTAAAATACTGCCGACAATAACAGATCCTGATGACAGCACTATTTGTCCATAGCTAAACCGTCACAATTATCCAGAATCATTATACCACTATTTAATAACAAAATAAAGAAAATGAAAATAAAAAATAATCTTTTAACATAAGTTTATCTATTCAATACAATTTAAAACAAATTTAGCCTTAAATAATATAAGATTCTACAACATTTTGTCATATTGCTTCAAAAATATACATAGAGGAGTTTCCTTGATTTACGCAATATTTTATATAATGTGACGGATTTAAGCAAAAGAAAGTAAATATTTATTTCAAACAATAATTAAAAACGGTATATTTACTATCCAATTCATTAAGGTGAAACAATTTCTATATGAAAGTCTGATCACAGCCCGATACGTAATATATTATTTTTATACATATCATCAAAACAGCGCAGTCGGAAAGCATGATTTTTGTAAGCCATTTATGAAACAAAAAACGCAGTTTTATTGACATCTTTGTTTTTTCGTGTTATAATAAGTATGTAAATGAAATATTATTGGAGAAGTCCGGCATATGCCGGCAGGCTCTCAGAAATAGCAGCTGTCACAGTTTTGCAGATTCTTCGGACATGAAGTATGCATATTTCCCCTGTTGCAGCGGCATTATGTACACGGACGGTCGTACGATTCTATGTGTTCATTTTCAAGGCTCCGGACATGGAGTTCGATGTTTCACAGATATTGTCCCATTTGTTGCTTTTGCCACGCAGTTTTCCGAAGTCAGCAGCTATGTCCTTTTTCAGTATGTATTTTCTTTTATGTGTCCATTTTTATAATTCATAGTACCTTTTTTACAGGTAAAGTATGCCTGTACACCACTCAAATACAGCTCTGCAGGTTCGCCGCAGAGGTATCCAGACTCTCTTTTATACAAAAATTTAAAAAATCACTTCTTTGTGGTTTTGTTTTGTGTAAGCGAAAATGACGAGGGTCTTATTGTTGTGTCCGGATATATTTCAAAATACCATGAACGGAGGTTTCTGACCATGTACAGACCTGATACTTATGATATACATAACTCAACTCTGGACAGCTTTGCTGCCCTGTTCAATTCCTGTGAGTCCTTTCCTGAGCTGACCATACGTCCCATCGAGCAGGAAACCGGTGGAAATGACGGTTATCTGTACCTGAATAACGTCAGATTATTCGGATTCGACTGGGAACGCCGTGATAACTACTTCCACAATGGCGTATTCCCCTTCCCTACACTTGGACAGTATGAAAGAAAAATACAAAAGAATAACATAGAGCTCTCCATACAGTGCGATTCACAGGGCGAAGTACTTGTTGCCGGCTGGCACGATGACTTCCGCAGAGAAGAGCCCGTTACCCGCCAGATAGCCACCAGCGATCCTGATTCTCCCCAGAGCAACGCAGTACTGCGGTATACTGAGCATTTCCATGTCTACCACTATACCACCGAAATGGCGCAGCTGAAACGTGACCTGCTTACTGCGCTATACAATAACTTCCTTGACCACACATCATTCGATTCCACTGCAGACAGTGGACTGCTGACCGAATTTGCCCGTAAATTCGGCAATTGTCCCAGATGCCACAGTGAAATGATACTCCGCCGGAACCGTAACAGCGGCGAATGGTTTCTTGGATGCACAGGCTTTCCGGACTGCCACACCTCGATCTCTCTGAGATAACAAAAGGCATATCTCCATATGAGATATGCCCGAAATTCATGATATTCGCTTACCTTTGCCCTTTTTGCGCTTCTCAATGGGAGCTTCCTTGCCGCCCATATCAACAAAAATAGTTTCTTCGTCAGTTCTTGATTCTTCTGCGGTTTCCGGATTCTCCTCGCCGATCATCTCATAGTAAGGCTGAAGAATGTGCTTCTGGATCATCGGATAGCTGATGAAGCAGATGGTGAACCAGACTATCGACATGGGAATGAAGGTTATCAGCAGCAGGAAAAGTGACGGTATATAGAGCATCATCAAGGTCATGATGATTGCTGATACAATAACTATCACAGTTGACAAAAGATTCCTTTTCAGCCCGATTATAGCCAGAAAGAAGGAGTCCTTGATGATATTCTTCATTGTCAGGTCTGTACCCACGATCAGCAGAAAAACATAATAGTTCATCATCAGCACCATAAGGCCAAGACTAAGTGTTATTACCATCGGAACGTACATCAGCCTTGTGTCATAGACCACAGCCAGCTGCGGATACACACTTAATGATGCCATACATGAGGCAAGTATCACGCAGTCAAGGATGCCTACAAGTGCAGCGCGCTTGAAATTATCCCTGAACGCTCCAAAAAAGTCTTTGAACATAAACGAATGCTTTTCAAGGATGTAGTTTTTCAGGACCTTCACAAGCCCAGCGGTAGCCGGACCGATCAGTACTGCAAACACCGCGATGCACACGCATATCAGCGCAGCCTGTAAGTTAGTGCTGCCCTTATACAAAAGCAGGACAAATGCCAGCACAAGCGGGATAAAGAACACATAATAGATCATGTTCAGACCTATTATCTGCCAGAACTTGCGTCCGAACAGCTCAAAATACAGTGCCGCTCCTTTCTTTTTGGGAGCGTCTTTTGCTATACCCGGACCGGCGCTCTCATAGTCTTTGAAAAAAATACCCAAATTTAACTTCCTTTCTCGTCACACCAGTCCTGAAAACAGATAATACAGGAATGTATCTGCGGCTGATATGACCAATGATATTAGTAGCAGAACTGCAAATTTCAGACAATACAGCTTTGTTCCCCGATAGCTTCCGCTGTGATCTCCGCCGCAGATCATATGGTGCAGCAGTGAATTTGAGGAACGCAGCAGCTCTCTTACAGCCAGCACAGAAACTGTCGCTGATGCTGCAGCCGCCGGAAGGATCAGCAAAGCGACTGCCGGAAAAGCAGAAGCTCCCCTGTTTATATACATAGCAGCAGAGGATATACCGATACCGAATCCGCGGTATAGAAGCATGAGGATCCCCACAGGCTGTCCGACGGCGGAAGTACCGATGAGGAATGCAGCGATAATATACGCCCACAGGGATACCAGAGTGCATCTGAACACTGCCAGCAGCGTATCGCCGTTATACAGCGGAAGAAAGTACTGATGAAGCAGAGGTCTGTCTGTTTCACCTGTACTGACCGCCCATACCGCACCTGCCGCGATCCCGGCGATAAGGAGGAGATACATAATTACCAGTCCCCTGCTGCTGCTGCCGGCAGCTGCCGTATATCCGAAATGTTTCATTTGCATCATCCTTTCCGGCACAAAATCATGCTCTAAGAAAGGATATGCGGACAAGTCTGATATTAGAACTTACTTTGAGAGCTCATACGCTCTGTTTGTGCAGCTCTCGCAGCACTTCTTCACAGTACCGGTAAGGTCGCCCTCATAGAGTCTGTCAAGACCGGCAAGGGTAGTACCGCCGGGAGAAGAGACCATCTTGATGAGTTCATCGATAGTATTGCCGGAATCGGTTATCATTTTAGCTGAACCGATAAGGCTCTGTGTGAACAGCTCAGTAGCAGCCTCCTTGTCGATGCCCACCTGAGCAGCATAGTCGATGAATCCCTTAGCGAAGAGGTAGATAAAAGCAGGAGAACTGCCGTTTATAGCGATGATCTCCTTCATCTTGTCCTTTGAGATAACAGCAGCCTTGCCGCAGTTTCTGAATACTCCCAGAATAAGACCGAACTCATCGTCTGTGACTCTGTCGTTTCTTGAGAGAGCAGAAGCGCCCTCACCCAGAAGAAGAGGAGTATTAGGCATAACGAGAATGACCTTAGCCTCCGGGATAGTTTTTCTTGCGATGAACTCGTCGGTGATTCCGGCAGCGATAGAGATAAGCACCTTATCCGGTGTGACAGCCGGAGCAGCAGCCTCGATAACTCCATCGATGACCTGGGGCTTAACAGCAAGGAAAATGTATCCGCACTTCTCTGTAAGCTCAGCCTCACTTGCGCATGGCAGGACTCCGAATGAAGCAAGTGCGTCTAATTTTGACTTGTCGGGATCAAAAGCATACAGCTGAATATCAGCAGCGGAAGGACTTCCTGCGATACCCTTCATAATAGCAGTACCCATATTTCCGGCACCAATGAAGCCAATATTGATCTTTGACATGAATGATCTCTCCTTATCTAAATGCCAATGCCGCCGATATACGGCGCACTGTTCTGATTTGACATAATACATTATACTACATAATACACAAAAAAGCAAGTCATATTTTTGCTATTTTTACGATTTAAAAAACACCTCCCCTTATGGTATAATTAGGTAATGAATTAAACGGAGGTGATCGTATGATCTTATATTTCTCAGGTACAGGCAATACGAAATTTGTTGCTGAATATATTGCCGACCATATTGGTGACCAGTGCATATCCTTGAACGATGTTCTCAAATATAAGAAACCCCTTGAGTTTCATTCGGAAAAGCCGTTCGTATTTGCTGCACCGATATATGCATGGGGTTATCCCCGTAAAATCGAAAAACTCATAGAAAGAGCGAAGCTCACGGGAAACCGCAGGATATATTTTGTAGCTACAATGGAATCCCAGACCGGTGACTGTGACAAGATGCTCTGGCGCATAGCTGACAGGAAGAATATGCGGTTCATGGGTTTCTGCGGCATACCGATGCCAAATAATTATGTATACGGCGGAAACGTGCCCACAAGCGGTGAAGCTGAGGACAAGATAACCCACTCCCTGCGCTATCTTGAAGAGCTTGCCTGCAAGATAGAGACTCATGCATACATCACCAAGATAGATGAGACACCATTCTCATCGGTACTGTCGCTGCCGGTGAATGCACTTTTCAACCAGTTCATGATAAGCAGCCGCAGCTTCATAGTATCAGGCCAGTGTGTAGCCTGCGGACAGTGCGTAAAGGTCTGTCCGGTGAACAATATCCGCATCTCACCCGGCGGAGTCCCACATTTCGGACGCAGCTGTCTGAACTGCTATTCGTGTATCAACAGGTGTCCGGCAGAGGCAATAAATATCGGCAAGCGCACCATGCGAACACGCCGCTACGTCTGTCCGGACTACAGCAAATGGAAGTCCTCAGGACTGATAGACTGATTATCAAGCAAAAGAGCGCCCATCCGGACGCTCTTTTTTATAAAACAACTATGGAGAAAGAAACATTCTTAAATAACCCAGCCAAGGCTCTCCTGCTGAATAGTGAACAGCTTGTTGTAGAGACCCTTGTTATGCATGAGCTGATCGTGAGTACCGCTCTCGATGATGTGACCGTCATCAAGAACGATGATCTGATCGGAGTCAACGACGGTACGCAGTCTGTGAGCGATCATAATAACGGTCTTGCCCTCAACCAGCTTAGCCAGTGCCTTCTGAACGAGAACCTCATTCTCAGGGTCAAGGGAAGCAGTAGCCTCATCGAGGAGGATAATAGGAGCATTCTTCAGCAGCGCACGAGCGATGGATATTCTCTGACGCTCACCGCCTGACATCGTGCTTCCGTTCTCACCGATCACGGTATTGTATCCGTCAGGCATTCTGCTTACGAACTCATCGCAGTACGCAGCCTTAGCCGCAGCAATTACCTGTTCATCAGTAGCATTCGGATTACCGATGCGGATATTGTTGATAACAGTATCATTGAACAGAGTAACGTCCTGGAAAACGAAGGACATATACTTCATAAGGCTTTCGGGCTCCATATCGCGAATATCCTTGCCGCCGATGGTGATATTGCCGCCGTTGACGTCCCAGAATCTTGCGATGAGCTTGGAAACAGTACTCTT
>CADBNS010000045.1 GCA_902796065.1 Ruminococcus flavefaciens | reverse complement strand
CAGAAGGATCACAGGCTACCTCGTAGGCACGCTCGATAGATTCAATGACGCCAAGGCATCCGAGGTTAAAGAACGTGTAAAACATGGAGTAAAATGAGCAGCACATAAGTACAAAAATGATATTATTAAATAAATAAATTTAATTATTTTAAAAAAGTTAAATATAATGTATTGACTAATTCCTCTCTTTGTTGTATTTTGTATTTAACAAATAAGGAGGTAGAAAATGGCAAGAACAAATTACGATAGTAAAAAAGTAATTGCGTTGCTTGAACAGGCAATGGGGGGAAGAAGTGCCAGAGCATATTCTGAGGCCACCGGCATCAATCCTGCTATTATTTCCAGAATAAAAAATGGTGACTATAGACCTGGAAAGAAAATCTTAGTTCAAATAGCACAAGAAAACCCTGAATCTGTATCACTTGATGACTTGATGGAAGCAGCTGGTTATTCAGAAAAGGATATCAATGAAGCAAAGGCTAAAGCGTTAGCAAACTTTTTGGGGACTTTTGCTGGAACCAGTACAGCGGTAATGGGAACAAACATCGTTTTAAAGGCATTGACCGCAGCGGGAGCCATCGGACTAGCTCCTGTGCTATCACCTATGGTTGCACCTGCAGTTACTGCAGGTGTGATGATGCATAGGTATCTTAAAACTGCAAATCAATTAAAGGATTATGAATCCGAATTAATTGATGAACGAGAAAAGGAAAAAGCTGAACAGCTAAAATCAAATCAAAAGCGGTTCAAAACCATCGCAATGGGGATAATCTATCAATCGCTTATATCCAAGAGTGTTTTTGGCAAAACAATAAAAACGAACGATACAGATGGTAATGATTTACTTTTAAGAGAATCACTACTTATCGATAGTTTAGAAGGTGTTAACAAAAGGCTAGACTTATACTTCGCACATTTTGAGGAAAGTGTATTAGATGAGATCCCGTTATCTAAAGAAGATTTTGCTGTTGCATTGTTAAGCAAGTTTGCGTTTGACGAGCCGGACGAAAACAAGCAGATTGATATTATTACTGATAATAAAGAATACTATGCAGCTTTAGCACAATTCGCACATAAAACATCAATAAAGGCTAATATCGTATCAATGCTCATAGATTTAGAAACCACGGAAATATCAAAGGAAGAAGTTATCACTACATATAAGGATCAAGATGAAGACATTATCTACTTCACGTAGGTTAAATAAGAGGTGTCTTAATCAAAGCAAAAAAGAATCGAGAGGAGAAATAGCAGTATGGATAAAGTGGTAAGTAAAGTAGCAGCGTTAGGAGTGCCGGGTCTGATATTTGTTTTAGCGATGAGTGCAACAGGGTATGTAGGTGCAGCGGCGGTAACAACAGCATTAGCCGCGCTTGGGCCAGGGGGAATGGTTGGTGGCGTTGCTTTCCTAGGTGTTGCAGGAGTATTAAGCGATGCTTTAGCAAAATATGGGGTCGATGCAGTATTCTCAGCAGTTGTTGCTGAATTATATAAAAGAGGCGAATCAAAAGAAACCATTATGCGGAAGGTAGACAAGTATCCTGTTTCAAAAGATTTAAAGAGAAAACTTAAGGAGAAAATTGAAGCCCTATAGCTTATTGATGATTACCAATATACATGATAATGCTTAAGCAGTCTTAAGAGTAATTATGTAGATAATGACAAATGCATGTCGCAAATATGCAAACGATATCATGGTATGGGGACATATGCGTCTATAGAATATAAGTAAATAAAAGGATGTGAACAGTTAATCAGAATGGAGGTCATACCATGAATTACGTAGTAATGGATCTTGAATGGAACAGGCCGCTTTCGAAGCAGCGAATGATAAGGGATCCATTCAAACTGAAAGGAGAAATCATTCAATTCGGTGCAGCGCGAATTGATAGCCTTGAGAATATGAATATTGTAGACAAGTTTTCTGAAGTAGTTAAGCCTGTCTACTATACAAAAATGCATAAGGAAGTCACAAGCGTTACTGATATTACTGATGAAACTATCAATAAGGGTAGACCATTCAAAGAGGTTTGCGATGAATTTCTGAAATGGTGTGGAGATGATTATGCGTTCGTCACATGGAGTGGCAATGACATATACATGCTAGAAGATAATATGTGCATGCATGATATGGATATTGATGGGTTGCCGGAGTGCTACGATGTTCAGGTCATGTTCGATGATCAGGTTACACAGGACGACAGGAGTTTTGCTCTCAGTTATGCAATGTGGAAATTCGGGATCAAACCTGAATATACCCACGATGCACTTAACGATGCTATTAATACGGTAGAGGTGATGAAGAGACTCGATTTTTCAGAAGGCCTGGCCGGATATGAAGTATAAGTAAATAAGACTTGGAATTATTTGTATAAAAAGGAGATCGCAACATGTTTTATAACGATGAAGAAGAAGTAATGGATCTGATATCAAACATGGAAACTATGGATAGTGACGAATTCATGGAACGGTATAACCAGCTTGACGCTGACGATCGGATTGCAGTTGATGATGCTATAAGAGAATTCGCAGCTAATGCTATAGGAGATGACCACTGGGATTCCGACGATTAGAAGAAGTAATGCTGTTAGGTCATAATAAGGCAAATATAGATAATACACACACAGAGGGGAGAAACCATCGTGAATTTATATATAGAAGTTAGGAATTCATTAGGCCTTTCAAGAGAAAAGGCGAGTGAGCTGCTTGAGACAATATCTCCAGAGAAGCTCGAGAGAATAGAGAATGAAAAGCAACTTCCAAATCCGGATGATGTAATGATCATGGCCGAAAAATACTCTGAGCCTGATATAAGGAATTATTACTGTGCGAACCAATGCCCTATGGGACAGCACTTCGTTCCTCGTATAAAGTATAACGACCTTGAAAAAACCGTCCTAAAATTAGTAGCATCCTTAAACTCGATGCATTCCAAGCAGGATAAGCTGATAGAAATTGCAGAAGACGGTATTATTTCTGACGATGAGATGCTGGACTTTATCAGTATTCAAAAGGATTTGGAGAGAGTATCACTCGCAGTAAGTGCATTGGAGGCATGGACGGAAAAAATGATGTCAAGCGGTCTGATTGATATGGATAAGTATCAGGAGCTGCTTAAAAAGTAGATTCTGTAAGTCAGATTGTTCATAATCAAAAATGATCACTTCTTTTCTGCAGATAATGACAAAAAACAGTGGGCTATTATTCAATCGCTGTCATGGTGAATACGGATACAGAGTACTAAACTATAATCAAGATCAGAGAGAAGAAGCAAAGGAGAAAGAAAGATGACTGTTCGCCAGAGAGTTCTTGAGGCAAGACTTATTGAGAAGATTAATAGAAACCCAAAACTTGCTAAGCAACTGGGAATCGAAGTCGAGCAGTGGGAAGATACTAATAAACTAAATAAATCAGAGATAAGACCTACTGATAACTTGAAATGATCTACTTCTGTAAAAAGATATCGGTAAGATAAATGCTCATCCGGCTGGTGTGTGTAGGAGAAATAATCGATCAGCTAGCACCTCACCTCCTTTCTAAACCCAGCGGAGAAGTACCGGGTGAGTAATACGCTGGGTCTCATATATGAGGCCACATGAGAGAGTAATTATAGTAATAAGAATCATAAATGGAGGTTACACTATGCCAAAGAAATTGTATACGACTAGGGAGTGGAAGGGCCACGGAAAACAAAACTACTACTGTAATGAATACAGGCAGGATGGAGACACTATTCAGAAGGTAAAATGCCACAGACAGAAGTTCTTTGACGGCCATGAAAATGAATGGAGCCACGATGAACGAGTGATCGAGTCCTGGTCAAAAGGAGATCCGGGCATACCAGACTGGCTGAAGAAATTAATCGACTAATTACTATCTAACCCAGCGGAGTAGTGATTGATGGGCAACACGCTGGGTTTTATAGCACATAACGTTCAAAGATTAAGGAGAATCATTATGAGTACATTTACGATTGCAATAGTAGGACTAGCGATCGTGATAACTGCAATTATTACTTCCGTAATAATAAAGCAATGCGATAGATTAGAGCGTCACGAATCTATTAGTCCAGAAATTACGGAACTAGATTGCGACGGTGATAGTAAGGAACTTGACTATCCTTCAACAATAAAACTGAGAGATGTTAATGAGCTTCTTGTTGAGAATATCTTGGCCGAAGATATAGTCTTCAGAAGGCCGTCATTGATAGATGAAAAGGAGTATAGAGAAATAGTATTGGATAGAAATGGTATGCTTGTTCAGCACACTGGCCAAGCTCTTGTGACAGCTAATCAAACAACATATACAATTTCTCAACTCAACAAAATGGCTCCGAATGGACTGTTTACAGGTTCGGTACCACTGAGCGATATTTCCAATTATAAGAATGGGCTGGCATCATCTGTAAAATATAGCTCAAAAGGTGTGTTAACTCATAACGGTTTTGTACCGCTTGATTCTTCGCAGATAGCACATGTTAGCCCGATGGCAATAACAGCTGTAACAATGCAGGGCGCTGCAATTATTACAGGCCAGTATCATCTTGTACAACTCAGAAAAGCACTCGAACAAAACACCCATGAAATCGGGGAGTTGAAGGATTTGCATGAGAAAGAAGTTATAGGAAAGCTCTTATACTGCAGAACTAGATTGTTAGAGATAGCGAAAAGACAAACGTGTGACAGTAGCGATATCACTGACATAAGAAATTGTGCTCATGATGCAGGACAGATCTTACATGAGTATAAACTCCGTTATGATGACGCATACAAAGTAAAAGAAGAGTTCTACTTTGATGGAGTTCAGTCGGATAAAGCGATTGCTGAATTTAACAGATTGGTCAATAAGGAAAGATACTTACAGCAGGTTTGTTTATTAGCGGAAAGAGTATTGGTTGAGGCCAAACTTGTTGAATATGCATCCCGGTGCAAGATGGATATAAGTGATTCTGAGATACAAGAACTATATAGAGAATTAGCTGATATCAATCAAAATGGATATACAAGACATATAGAAGAAGGTATAGAAAAAGAGTGCGAACACATTAGAAAAAAGGCCTCAAAGATTCTGGAGCAGGGATATTCAGGATTGTGGATAATGAAGCATCTTGGAGAGCCAGAAAGACTAATGACCCCTATAAATGATACAATCGATGGATTCTTTAGCGACTATGAAACAATAGCAATAAACAATTATGGACAGGGAGCAGATCAGCAGAAAAAAGAAGTATTGCTAATGATTGATGAAGAAACTGGAGATACAAGATTGTTCGAAGCTGCTTGATAAATGACTAAAACAACGGCGGGTACTGTGAAAAACCAGTACCCGTTTTTTTATACACCAAATACGACAGGAAGGAGGGAAGGAATCAAGATGCATAGAAAACATAGTGCGAAAGGAGTGAAAAAAGAATGTCCGACAACTGGGTGGTTCAGAATCTGCAGAATGCACTGGACACATGGAATACGAAGATGGCTGAAGTGTGGTCGTTGCTGACTATGTCACCGCAGAGTTTCAAGGGCGGAGGCATATGGCATGTGATCAGTCAGATCAACGGAGCAGTAAAAGGCATAGGCCTGGCACTGCTCGTTTTGTTTTTTCTGGTGGGTGTCGTTAAGACCTGCGGCAGCCTGACAGATGTGAAGAGACCAGAGCATGCGCTGAAGTTGTTCATCAGATTTGCGATTGCCAAAGGAGTAGTGACCTACGGCATGGACCTGATGCTGGCGCTGTTTGATATAGCCCAGGGAGTGATGTCTACAATCATGCGGGCATCCGGCATAGGAACGGCTACCAAAACGACTCTACCGGACTTGATGGTCAGCGCTATTGAAGATTGCGGCTTCTTCGAGAGTATCCCGTTGTGGGCAGTGACCCTAATAGGAAGCCTGCTCATCACTGTGCTGTCTTTCATCATCATACTCACAGTCTACGGCCGTTTCTTCAAGCTGTATATGTACACGGCCATTGCACCGATACCGCTCTCGACTTTTGCCGGACAGCCTACGCAGAACATAGGAGTCAGCTTCCTGAAGAGTTACGGTGCTGTTTGTCTGGAAGGCGCGGTCATAGTTTTGGCCTGCATTATATTCAGCAAGTTCGCAGCAAGCCCGCCGGTAGTGGATGACGGTGCCGCAGCCGCAACGATGGTATGGAAATATGTGGGTGAACTTTGCTTCAACATGCTGGTGCTTGTTGGAGCAGTAAAGATGAGTGACCAGATCTCAAAATCCGTGTTCGGATTGGTCTAAAGAAAGGAGGATGTATGCAATTACAACAAGATTTTAATATGGCTGGGCTCACTGCCTTTGACGAGAAGCCTCAGCCGACAAGAAGGTACAGAGCATATTTTGACATGCTCGTTGAATTAATGAAAGAGAGGAATGAACATGCTGAGTAAATCTGATTTTATGGATGCCGTAAAACGCAACATAGTTAATTTCCTGCCTGAGAATGTGGCAGAGAATGTTGAGATAAGCGAGACCGTGGTTGTCAAGATGAACGATCAGAAGCTGCACGGACTCGTCATAAGAGAAAAGGGCAGTGATGCAGCTCCGACCTTTTATATGGACGAATTGTTCGAAAGGTATGAGAACGGTGAGAATATGGAAGAACTGATGGCTGAGCTTGCCAGTCACTATGGCCTCGTTGATATGATGCCGGGACCACCTGAAGTTGATCTCAGCTGGGACAATGTGAAGGACAAGCTGACTGTGAGGCTGCTGGAAAAGAGCCGCAATAGGGAGTTCCTTGCCAATATGCCATATGTGAGTGTTGGTCATGGCCTGGCTGTAATAGCTGACATCAACATGAGCGAAGACAGAAGCGGTGAATGGAGGATCGCGATCAACAACACTGTTCTCGAAAGTCTGGGGGTAGATAAAGAGCGTTTGTTTTCGGACGCAATGTCAAACGCAAAAACTTACGACCCGGCGACATTGGTAGATATGACCAGCGCACTTTTCAGTCCAGAGAAAGCCAACCTGCTCGACAGGGATGAGCCGCTTGCACCGAATGAGGTCGGTAGTATGTATGTACTGACAAATGAGAGCGGCTCACTCGGCGCAGCAACACTCTTCTATCCTGATGTGAAGGAGAAGGCGGCAGAGCTCCTCGGCTCGGACTACTATATCCTCCCAAGCAGCGTGCATGAAACGATTTTGGTTCCTGACTCACCGCAGATCAATGCGAGGGAACTTTGCGATATGGTGAAGCAGGCGAACAGAACAGTAGTCGATGAGAAGGACATTCTTTCAGACAATGTCTATCACTACAGCAAGGATGACCGTAGGCTTGACAAGGTGTCTGCAGAGCCAAACCGCTCAGAAATGGTTGCCGAAGCAAGGTAGTAACAGCAGTGGAGAGGAGACTGACCAACCATGGAAGTAAGAATAAATCGCGAGATCCGTGACTACACGGAGTCAATGTTTTTCGGACTGTCGCTGAGACAGTTCGTTTTTTCTGTCCTGGCAGTCGGTATAGCAGTTGGTATTTATCTTGGTCTCAATCCCGTTCTCGGGACTGAGACCACCAGCTGGCTCTGCATAGTGGCAGCATTCCCGTTCGCAGTTATCGGATTTCTGAAATACAACGGGATGACTGCTGAGAAATTCATCTGGGCATGGATCAAATCGACATTTCTGATCCCTAAGATCCTGACATTCGGCAATACCAATTACTATTACGCGGTGCTTGTAGGTGAAAGCTCGGACAGCAGCAAGAAGACAACTTATCACAGGCGTGGAACAAGAAAGAAAAGAAAGACCGTCCGTAAAGGCGAGTCATCCAAGAGAGGAAAAACGAAGAAAGGAGCTGATGGCCATTGATCAAAACACTAACAAATATCCTCAAGCAGGATAAAGAGAAGTTTGCTGTGCCGTGCAAGGTGCAGGACATCATCCCCGTCAGATCCATATGGCCTGACGGGATTTTTCTTACGGGCAAAAACAAGTTCAGTAAGATGTACCGTTTCACGGATATCAACTATGCGGTCGCATCACGAGAAGATAAAGAGGGGATGTTCCTCGGCTACTCTGAGCTGCTGAACTCGCTCGATTCCGGCTGCACTGCCAAGCTCACCATCAACAACCGCAGGCTGAACATGCTGGACTTCGAGGACAGGATACTCATCAAAATGCTGAAAGATATGCTGGATGTATATCGCAAAGAGTACAACGACATGTTGACAGATAAGGCGACCGGCAGCAACGCTATCATCCAGGACAAGTATATTACCATCTCAGTGAACCGTAAGAGCATAGAAGACGCAAGGCTGTACTTTGCCAGAATAGGCGCAGCTCTGGCCTCTCACTTTTCGAGGCTCGGCTCACGGTGTATAGAGATGACGGCAACTGACAGATTGCGCATCATCCATGACTTCTTCAGGACAGGCGAAGAGACCTCGTACCACTTCGATCTGAAGGATCACATGAGGAAAGGCCATGACT